>JAJYZM010000015.1 GCA_021799935.1 bacterium
CTTAACGCAACATTTAAAAAATGGTTTAAAGATTATAACCACAAGCCTTTTATCGTTGTATCCGTTGATATAATGAGTACTGGCGTCGATATTCCATGCGTACGTTATATCTCTTTTGCTAATCTTACGAAATCGGTCGGTAAATATATACAAATGCTTGGTCGCGGAACACGACTTGATACCAAGACAGGAAAATTTAGCTTTAAGGTTTTAGATTTTGTAGGTCTTTGCCAAAAAATGGAAGACAACGGAAAGGGTACAGCAAAAGAAAACAAAAAGATTATAGATCTGCCTGGTGGCACAACAAGTCAAGGTATTGGTTCTGGAACTCATGGTGTCGGCAATACTGGGATTATCGACAACCCGGATCCTGCCCATTTGATTCAGCGCGTCTATTTACACGGCGATGCAATAGAAGTAATTGACAATATCCCAATTGAAGAAGCCAGGAAATTATTTGAAGAAGAGCTAGAACACAATCCTACACCTGAAGTAGTTGAAATTAAAGAAAAAGCAAAAGCAAATGAAAATTATGAACCGAGCGAACAGGAAATTGAAGAAATAAAAACTTGGACTAAAAATCCGAAGGTATATTTAAATGAAGGACAACTGCAAAAAGCATACGCTTTTGACCAGGGTTCAATTTGGGATTTCTTCTTGCATGCATTAAAAATAAAAAAAATTCCAACGCCCAAAGATAGAATTGAAAAAGGGTTTAAATCTTATATTGGTACATATAATTTTAACGACAAGCAAATTCAGATTCTTAGGGATATGAAAGACATTGTTTCGGCAAATATCGCCGAGAAAAAGCATATTTCACCACAGGAAATATTTAATAATCCAGTATTCGCAAGAATTGTTGGAATTGATTATAAAGACGTAAATCATATTTTTGATAATCGGTTTCCACAAGTTTTTGAAGAATTACAAAAAACATTTAAGGTATAATTTATGGGAAGATCAACCGTGCATTACGCTGATAGCGAAACAAATAATATTTTGAAGAGACTTCATAATAAGCTCCGTCCTGCAGGCACTCCGGTCGAACGGGTTGAATATATTATTGAACTTTTGCTTCTTCGGATTTTTGAGGCTAAAATCAAACAAGACGAAATATTTACTTCTCTTCGAAAACTTTTTGAAGGCGAGAATTATCGCCTGCTTTTTTCGCATTTGATTTCTCTAAACGGCGAGCAGATTTTATCGGAACTCAACAAAAACATTTTTCCATTTTATTCTACTATTCTTTCTAAAGCGCGAACGGTTATAACCGGTAATTTGCCTCAAAAAATGCAGGATCATCTTGTGCTTATGGAAGAAGTTTTTATCAATTCAAACTTTACCAACAATGTAAAAGGTGGGGTAATTGCCGAAGTTATAGATATGGTGAATGAAATTGACGAAAAATATATTTTAAAAACCGATCTGCTTGGCGATGCGATTGAATCTGCTCTTTCAGAAACCGGCGGAACAAAAGATTTAGGATTATATAGAACCCCTGACCATATCCGCCAAATGATGGTAGAGATGGTTGATCCCGATTTCACCGACACTATTTTTGATCCAGCGTGCGGTACGGCCGGTTTTCTTTTTGACGCTTACGATTATGTCATACAAAAAGCACAAGAAACAAGAGACATTCCGCCTGAACATATTGCCAATATGTTTTACCGCACCGGAATTTCCGGGGTTGAGTATTCAGGCAGAATTCGTAAGATGGCAGCCGTAAATATGTATATTCGAGGTCTTAATCCGCATAACATTGATCAAGGCGACAGTTTAAAAATGTTTGATCCTTCTCGCGATGCCGGAAGTAAAAGTATCGTTATCGCAAATCCTCCTTTTGGTGCTGAACGGGATCAACCCGCATATCCGAATGTTTGGGAAGAATATTCAAGGGAGTCTGAAACCACGATTTTGTTTGTCAAACTCATGTTCGATCTTCTTAAAAAAGGCGGACGATGTGCAGTAATTGTCTCTGAAGGTTTTCTTACTTGGGGACAAAACAGCGCATGCTCTTTACGAAAAATTCTCCTCAATGATGCTAATTTAAAAGCGATTATAAGTCTTCCTCAGGGTGTTTTTGTTAGTAAAAGCGGACAGGGCGCTAAAACTTCTATTCTCTATTTTGAGAAAGGTTATCCGACAGATTTTGTTTGGTATTACAAGATTGAAAATGACGGTTTTTCTATGGGTACTAATCGCAAACAGATAGAAGGTAGTCAAATTCCTGAACTTTTAGAGCACTTCAAGGAAGTAAAACAAGGCAGAAAGCCGCAAGATACCGGTCGCAGCTTTTGCATTTCTAAGGAACAAATAGAAACGCTCGATCCGCGAATAGCCGAAAGAATTCGAAAAGAAGTAAGCGAAAAAACCAAAGAAAAGAATGTCAAAAAGCGCGAAAAACTCATTGCCGATTTAAATAAAAAATTGGAAAGTAAAAAAATCGGTAAGGAAATGTATGATGAGAAACTATGGCAGTTTGATAATATCATAGAAGGGCAAATCGATAACGAAATCGCTAAAGCTTTAGAAAAAGCACATTCGTATCATTTTAATCTCCAAAATTACCGCAGCAGTTTATCTGATGAGCAAGTAAAAGATTGGCGGGATACTTTTAAAGGCGTGGAAATCAAAAATGGGTCAACAATCGAGAAAAGATTCCAAGGATTACAAAAAAACGAGCCTAAAACAGCCTTGCAAATACTTGCTTCGTTTGATCCGAAAGATGCTTTACAAATTGATATTGCAAGAGAGTATTTTAATAATACAGATAAAAAGATTTTAGAAATGGACGAAACATTAGGTAAACTTTTTGAGATTTTAAAAGAGACAAAAAAATTTCCGTTTGCGCCATTAAGGAATTTCTTGACTGATTTATCAGAAGAAAGAAAAATTGAGCTAGATGACAAAAAAATATATCATGAGCCGACAATTTCAACAAAAAATAACATTATTTCAACGATTAATGAAACTCTTGGGGCATATCTAAAAGTTAAAAAGCGTATTTTGATTAAAACTGGGGATTTAGTTATAGGAAGAATGCACACGCAAAATGGCTCTTTTGCTATTGCTGACAAAGAATATGTTTCAACAGGCACTTTTGTCCCTTTTAGGATTGAAACTGAAAAAATAAATCCTAAATATTTATTTATTTGTTTGAAACCAGCTTTATTAAAACTTGGAATTGAAGATTCAACAGGTAGAGAAACTTATAGAACTGAAGAAATTTTAGCGGTTCAAATCCCTCTTCCTCCAATTGATGTCCAGAATGAAATCGTAGAAAGAATAGAGAAACAAAAGCAGATTATTGAAGGGGCGAAAAAGATTGATGAAAATTATCTAATTGATGATAAATATTTTATAAATTACCAAGAGTACCAATTTAGAAATTTGTTTGCAGAACCATTAAAAAATGGGGTTAATTTCTCAAAAGAACAAGTCGGTATAGGTACAAAATTTGTAAATGTTAGCGATTTATTTGTTTCTAAATTTATAAATACAAATAATCTTGAGAGAGTGGATATAAATGAAAAAGAAATTAGCGCAAATAAATTGTTGGATGGAGATATATTATTTGTACGTTCTTCTGTAAAAAAGGAAGGAGCTGGATATCCTGCCTTATTTAGAGAAACAGGAGAAGATATTGTATTTTGTGGTTTTATTATCAGAGCGCGATTAGATAAAACAAGGGTTAATCCTGAATATGCAAACTATTACTTACGAACATTAGAAGCTAGGAAACATCTTTTAGATGATCTTGCACCTGTGGCCATTACAAATATTAATCAAGACAAAATTGAAAATATAAAAATCCCAATTCCTCCCCGCGAAATTCAATGCCAAATCGTAGAAAAACTTGACCGGCAGATGCGGGCATTGGAAGGTGTGCAATTGCTCAAAGCGGAAGCGGAAAAAAGAATTGAGGAGATTTTAGCGGAAGTGTGGAGAGAATAATTTTAAGGGGGTATTATGATTAACGATTCTGAAAATTCAGATGATTATAAAAAGATTTTTTCTTTTCATAAATCTATCGCAGATAGAATAATATCGCGAGAAAGTAGTTGGCTTGAATTTAAAGGATCGTTTAACTTGGGCTCAAGAGATAAAAATATACAAAGAGCATGGCAGCTTTTGCAAATAATAGGGGTGGCTATATTGTTTTTGGCATAAAAGATAAACCTCGCGATTTGGTGGGATTGCAGAACGATAATTTTAAAACAATGGATGAAAAAACAATAACAACTTATATCAATAGCGTTTTTTCGCCTGAAATAATATTCGATAAGTTTGTAATTACAATAAAATCACAAATTATTGGCATTTTGTATACACATCAAGCAAAAATTAAGCCCATTGTTTGCATAAAGAATGGTGGCGGCGAACTGAAAGAATCTGATATTTATTATTGTTATAATGCAAGCAGCGAGAGGATATAAAATACCCTAAATAGTTCAAATTCATACTTTATTGGAGGTCTTGTGGATTTTAAAGTAACCGGTTACTCGGAAAGAGGCGTAATAAATTCACTTATTTATAATATATTTTACAGCAAAAATAATTTGGAAAAAATCAAAATATTTTTATCTATGATTTGCCTTCCTAATTTAGGGAATATCCAAAATAATATAAGAATATCGGATTTTAGCAACGTAAATAAAGTTGAAATATTAATAGAGCAGTCCTTTTCGGATTTCGGAGATTGCGATCTTGTTATTTTAGTGGAAAAAAATATAAATAGCGAAAAGGTAAAACAAGCAATTTTCGTCGAAGCTAAAGTGAAAACTTATAGGGTTTCTAGGTCTTCAAGTTGGTCAATTGCCAAAGAGTACGATAAATTTAAAAATAAAAATACATCCAGTTTATTTTTTCAACTATATTCAAAAATGCAATTAATAGAACTTTTAAAATCTAAACAAAGCAAAAATAAGGTAAAAGAATTAAATAATCTCTTAAATGAAGAATCAAGGGAAACGGGCTACTATAAGAAAAGGAAAGAACTCGTCGATTTATTGGGCATAAAATGTGATTGGAAAGAAGGATTCTGGTTAAAAAGAGATAAAAAGGGGGAAAATATTATTTCCAGAAAACTTGGAGGCAATATAGTGGTTTTAAAAGCTGCAGAAAAATTATCTGAATATTGTATTGGCGATGATGCCGATAATGCTTTGTTTGTTGCTCTTCTTCCTGAAGAAAGGAAAAAATTAGAGAAATTTTTCAAGGAGAAACTCAAGCCTCTTTGCATACATAAAAGTGAATGTTGCGTTAAGCCAGAAACATATTATAGATGGGGTTTTATCACATGGAATAATATTAATGATTTTTGTAATAACAATGGATTAAGCGATGCCGAATCCGTTTTTAAATATAACAAATGGCAGATTTATTAATTTAAATTAAAAAGGACAAAAAATGAATGAATCCAATAAATCCTCAGATATTAAAGATGTTTTTATTTCTTATGCATCTGAAGACAAGGAGGAGGTTGTTAAACCGCTTGCGCTCGGCCTATCGAGTTTTGATATAAAAGTATGGTATGATGAGTTTGAATTAGAAATCGGTGACAGCCTTAGAAGAAAGATAGATGAAGGGCTTAAGGGAAGCCGATATGGAATCATAATATTGTCCAAGCATTTTTTTAATAAGCATTATCCGAATTATGAATTAGACGGTTTGTTGCAAAGAGAGGCATTAGGAATTAAGGTTATCCTTCCTGTCTGGGTTGGAATTAACGAAAACGATGTGCGAAACTATTCCCCTGCCTTGGCAGACCGTATTGCAGGCAAGTGGGAAGAAGGCGTTGATAGTCTCTTAATAAAATTAGTAAAAGCAATAAAGCCGGAAATAATAGAGGGGTTATTTATACAGCTCAAAAATGTAAATATAATGGAAGAATTAAAAACGGGAAACGATGTTGCAAATGTTGTAGTGGGTTCACATTTCGGCTATCGTATTCATGATGAGCCTGATAATGAAACGGAAATTGAACTTGTTGGGGAATTTCTCGATATAATAGAAGATTTTTTTGATATATGGAATGAAATATCAGCTTCGGAACAAATGAAAATAACTTTTGAAGTCTCTAATATGCTCAGGGAACTTCAAGATGCGGGATGGGCGGTGTATGGAAATAGAATGCAGGGACGTAAGAAATTTTATGGTGTAGAAGATGAATGGAAATGGCACGCGATAGCGGTTGTTAAAGGTAAACCTAAAAGTGTTTTCTTTATGAATGATAAAATTGAGATTGTTAGATAATAAAACCAATAAAATG
Source organism: bacterium (assembly GCA_021799935.1). Next base: position 6,278 of record JAJYZM010000015.1, read on the forward strand.
ATAGACTGGTTTCAGAAGAATTAGAAGAAGGCACTATTTATTATATAGAAAAAATTATAATTAAATATGTTACAACAAATCGCCAAGAAATTAAAAAATCATTAAAAATTAAAAATTGTGTTATTATTATACTTAATTTTTTGATAGAAAAAGGTTCGATAACGGTTATTCTTTAAGAGAACATATTTTATATTAAAGAAAAATTCAGGAAATTAATTAACGAATCTATATATATGGAAAAATTACCTCCTGGGGATTCTATAATAGAAACTTTGAAAGAAGAACCTACCATTAAAAAAAGAACCGAGATAATAAAAAGAGTAAAGAAAAAATAATAGAATTAGGGGCGTATTCGAAAGTTGGTAGAGCTAAATTTATTGTCTATATTTTAATTAAGAGAGGAATAATATATGCCCGGGCTTAAAATTAAAAGCATTAAAGCAAGCGGTTTTCTATCTTTTGAAAATATTGAGCTTGGAAACCTAAACGAAAACATTAATTTTATAGTGGGACCTAATGGCGCCGGTAAAACTAACTTTACGAAATTAATGGGGTTTATAAAAATGGCTATTTCAAAGCCATATAATTTTCCACATTCTGTAGAAATACAAAATTATCTTAAGAAAGATTACCATCAAATAAAACTAGATGTTGACACTGAAATTATTTTGAGTGATAAAGAGATTGAATATGTTTCCATGGTTACAGCTATGCTCTTTTTTAATAATATCATTTCAAGCAATCCTAATAATTATTATTTGTCTTTAAAAAACGTTATAACATTTTTTGAATTTTTTTGGAAAGAAAAATTTAAAAAAGGAAAATTGATATTAGAATATGATGATGTTAGCAAAAACTCTAAAATATTTTATAAATTCACTAATGAAGAAACCATTGTTTTAGATATCGCCAATAATTTATTAATTACCGGTTACAACGAAGAATATTATGAAGAAAATAAAAATCATTTTTCATCAAAAACTGATGACGAAAAAATATTTCTTATGTTACAAATTTTTGATAATGATATTGGTGTATGGTCGCAACAAGATGTTAAATATCCTTTACTTTCAGAGAATTTGAACCAATTTGGTAAACATAATAATTTAAAAGAAGAAAGCGATAAAATTTCTAAAACTGTAAAATTCTTAGAGAATTCTTTAATAAAATACGACCAATCGAGTTTTCCAGTTGGAACAAATCAAGTTTCCATTTCTACAATATTTATGTGGATTTTCGAAAATTCAATAGTTACATTGGATAATTTCAGATGTCCTTCGAAAAACATATTATCCATAAAAGAAATAAATGGGATGCAAAATTTTGATAGCAACAATCTTTATTCTTATTTATTACAGTTAAAAATTAACAAAATTGATGATTATAATGAAGTTAAGGAAACTTTTAAAAAATTATCAAATGGCAAAGGTTTTGACGTAAGGGTTGCTGAAATAAAAGAATTTTCAAATGATGCAAACATTTTCCCCTTACCTATGCCTAAACCTCAAACTTGGGATGCACAAATTAATCAAAATATAAATAGAGTTGATGTATCCATAATAGACCATAAATTAGAATTGCAGCTATATTTTAAAGATAATCCTGATTCGGAAGAATATCCATTTGAATTTAGTCCTGCGGGATATTATGAGATATTAACTCTTTCAGCTATAATAGCCGGAATTAATAATAAAGTAATTATTCTGGATGAACCCGCTCAAAATTTATATCCGACATTACAGCATAAACTTTTGCTTGAAATAGATAAATATAGCAAAGATAATAAAAATCAATTTTTTATTATTACGCATTCGCCGGACTTAGTTAAAATAGATGAAAAATCTAATATATTTATTTTTAAACAAAAAAATAATGTCACTTTTATTAATAAATTTGAGCCGAATGAACTTAGTCAGATTAATTTTTTTAAATATGAAGAATTAAAGCGGCTATTTTTTGTTAAAGGCGTTATTTTAGTTGAGGGATTTTCAGAGGAAATTCTAATGAATAGGCTGATAAGAAATCCTGTTTTTTTCGAAAATGCTATAAAAAATGCTTCAAATAAGGAAGATTCTGAAAACACAGTCAGTTTAGGAGATATAGAAATTGTTAATATCGAAGGTGTAAATAGTTTAATGAATTTTATTTGCCTGACTTATAGGCTCAATTTGCCTTATATTGCTATGATAGACGATGATATTTTTGACCCTGAATCTGAAATTTTTAAAAAAAATAAAGGAAGTAATGCAGAAAATATTACAAAACGATTAGGGTTAAACTATAAAGATAATTTAGAAAATAGTTTTACAGAAGTTATTGAAAAAATAAAAAATGATTATCATGCCTATTTTGCTCATCCCAATTTTGAGGGATATGTTGACGAATATTTTAAGTATTATGAGAACTTTAAAGAAAACTATTTAAATTGGTGCAAAGAAAAGTTTGGTTCTGGGGAAAGAGAATGTAGTGAACATAAAAAATTAATTATCCATTATATTTAACGGAAAAAGAAGATATATTCTCTGAAATAATTAAAGGCAATAAATTAAAGATATATAGCGATGGCTTAAAAGATGTTATCGAGCAAATAAATAGTTAGATTGTAAAGCAAATAATAAAACAATTCATTTAAAATTAACAAAGGAAAACAAGAATGTGTCCGAAAAAAGTCGAATCGCAAACAGTCGAGTTTAAAGACAGAGATTTGCGAGAACTTGTGGACAAAAAATATATTGAAAGCGACCGGCGTTGAGAAGCTAAGGATATATGAACCGGTAAATGTAAAATAATTCGTTATCGGACATTTATCGGACATTTATCGGACATTTATCGGACATTTGGTAAAAGTTTAATACCTTGAATCTTTACATTAGGGCTTAAACATAGGGCTTGGCAGAAGTTGACAGAATTAATTTGCACGACTATACTATAACCATTCCGATTGCAGTTGCAGGCGTTGAAACATTAAATAAATAAATACAATTTCGCATACAGTTAATTTTTAATAACCTTAATTGATTAATAAAATTAATAACTTATTAAAAGTTATATTGAGCTTCCCAAGCTTGGTGTCGCCGGTTCGAACCCGGTTGCCCGCTCCATTCAAAACCGCAGTAAATAAGGCACTTAAGGCAATATCCTGCGTTGGCATAATTGATTTGCATATTTTCTTAAAATATTTGCAATTTCTGAAAAAAGCGGCTAAAGGGCTTAATAAAGTATATCTTATATGTAATACCAAGGCAGGGCTAAGTTTCCGTTTCTTATATAAAATGCGTCACCGCCGTTTATAAGTATGCCTGTTTTTGAAATATTTTCGTCTTTATCGAGACTTTTAAAATAATTAAGTCCGTCGAAAAAATAATTTACTATAGTTTCTCCCGATTTTGCCTCAACCGGAATAAGTTTTTTACCCGTGTCTATTATAAAATCTATCTCGTGACCGGTTCTGTCGCGCCAAAAATATAAAGGCGGTATTTCGCCTATATTGGCAAAGAATTTATAAAATTCTAAAAAAACGAAATTTTCAAATATCTGTCCTTTCATGGAATTAAACAAAACGTCTTCGGCATTTCTGATTCTTAACAGATAGCATAGCAGTCCGGTATCCAAAAAGTATAATTTAGGGCTTTTAATTATTCTTTTAGAAAAATTTGAAAAATGAGGAGGCATAACATGCACTATGAAACTAGCTTGAAGCACCGAAATCCAATTTTTTGCGGTAGTATGAGAAATTCCGGCATCCGATGCAAGCGATGAAAGGTTGAGTATCTGTCCGCATCTTCCCGCGCATAATTGAATGAATCTATAAAATGTTTCTATATCTGCAATGTTTGTAATTTCTCTTACGTCTCTTTCCACATAAGTTCTGTAATAAGCGGACAGCCAATCCTTAGGTTCTAACTGCTTGTCGTATATCGGCGGATAAAAACCTTTAAAAAGATATTCTTCTAATCTTAATGGCGGTTTGCCGTACTTACTTTTGCCGGATTTGCCGTAAATATTTTCAATATAGCCTATA
>JAJYZM010000016.1 GCA_021799935.1 bacterium
TTAACCGAATTTATCGCCGTTACGTTCCCTATGGTATGAATATATGGCTGCCAGTCACCTATTTTGGAAACGGCTACGGATACCGAAGCGGGCGGATATTTCATCATTTTCATCATCTGCCCGTTTTTATAGCCTTTATATGCCTTGTATCCGAATATTCCGCCGAATATGACGGCTAAAACAAGAAATGCAATTATAAATCTTTTAATCATAAAATTACCTTTATTTTAAATATTTAGATTTATATTTTATTTTAATCTGCCGGATTAATAAATTTACGTTTAGAGCAAAAAACCGATTGACAATATGACTTTATAGTCAGTATAATTAGAATATAATAAATTCAAAATTCAGTCAATTAAAATTTTAATATTAAATTAATATGAAGATATCGAGAATAAAAATAAAAATAAATAAAATTTTATTTCTGCTTTTTTGCATGGGCTTCGGCTCAGTTTTTATCCTTAGCGGCTGCAGTCTGTTCAGCAGTCCCAAAAAAATTGTTATAAAAATACCAAAACAGTTCAAATATACCCTTAAAACCGGAAATATGGCGGTAAAAAACGACTGGTGGAAAAATTTTAATGATAAAAATCTGGATATTTTAGTCGGCGAGGCGGTTAAAAACAATTTAAATTATCTTATAGCCATAAAAAATATTCAGGTCGCCGAAACTTATGTTTCGCAGAATGAATCTAATTTATTTCCGGTTGTTAATTTCAATTTCAGCGCTGTGAGAAATAAACTTCCGGGCTACGAAACTTCTATATTCTCCGGCGGCGGTTCTTCAGGCGGCCATTCCACCGTAATTTATAATTTGAATCAGGCCGGTTTAAGCGCTTCTTACGAGTTAGACGCATGGAATCAGGTCAATAACGCTATAAAGCAGGCAAAAGCAAACGTCGCCGTTTCTAAAGAAGATGCGGACGTCGTAAAATTGACTCTAATAAGCAATGTCGCTCAGGCTTATTTTCAAATATGGGCTTTAGAAAAATCTGCGGATAATCTGAAAAAACAATATGCCGCCGAAAAAGAAATTTTAAAGCTTTATATGATTCAATATAAAGACGGGCTTATAGATGCGGAACCGGTAGAAGCCGCTAAAACAAATCTTGAAATTTTAAAAACAGAATTGAACGATTCTATAAAACTTCAGGATATTACCAAAAACACGCTGGCTTATTACATAGGAAAATTCCCTGAAAAATTCAAGTTTAAATTCAAAAATAATACTAATAAAAAAAGTATGGATTACTCAAATCTTATACCGCCGAATATTCCTTCGGAAATTTTAACGCAAAGGCCGGACGTTAAAGAAGCCGAATACAACGTCTTATCATACGCTTACGCAAAAAAAGAAAGTCTTGCGAATTTTTTTCCGGTATTAAATCTGACCGGAAACTACGGTTACGCAAGCCCGAGCCTAAACAATTTCGTTACCGATACGAACAGCATATGGAGCTTTGGATTGAATATTTTGGCGCCTATATTTAATTATAAAACAAACATAAGCATATACAAAAGGTCTAAACTGCAGTATCAGCAGGCCGTGTTAAACTATCGAAACGCCGTAATAAACGCTTTCAGCGAAACCGACAGCGCTCTTGCTGATTATAGAAGAGATGCTAAGACTATGAAAAGCTACGAAAATAATTTTAATTATTCCCTGAAACTGTTTCATATTTACGGAGTTCAGTATAAAACAGGCATTGCAAGCCGCATAACATACTTGACGTATAAGATGAATATGCTTAACGCGGAATATAACCTGATAAATCAAAACCTGCTTTTGCAGGAAGACGTCATAAGCGTTTATAATGCATTAGGAATGGGATTAAAAGCCGATTAATATTCGGGCAAGTTTCTTAAGTCTTTTCCTAATTCCATATATAGCAGCAGTTCCATAATTTTTTGGGCATGGTCGGCAAATCTTTCATATTTTCGGGCAATAAAAATATAAGTTATATTGTTTTCAAGCGTGGTTAAATTTTTTATCGACGCGTTTATAATATCCACGACGATTTTATGGGACAGCATATCTATAACGTTTTCGTCTCTTATTATAATATCTTTAAGCCCTATATTTTCTTTTGCGCCGTTCGCATACATTTTCGTCGCCATTTTAAGCATTTCGCCGTCCCTTGCGGCAACGTCTTCCAGATATGAATATACGCATTTAAATTCTTCCGAAGACGCCGTTCCGTCGGTAAGTTTAAGCCCTATCTGGCACACCGAAGCGCATAAATCTCCCATTCTTTCTAGGTCGGTTATTATTTTCATCGTGGTCGTTATAAACATTAAATCGGCAGCTTCGGGTTGATATAAAGCCAGAAGTTTTATACAGCTTTCATTAATGCTTACTTCCAGCGAATTAACTTTAAGGTCGTTATTAATGGTTTCTTCGGCAAGTTTTTTATCCCTCTCGAATAAAAATCTTGTTGCGCTGTCGAGTTGGCCGTTGACGATCTCGCTCATTTCTACGACGTTTTTCTTTAACTTCATAAGCTCGCTATCTAATATATTCACCGAAACCCCTCCCTCTCCTTTATATGTTTTTGATATTATTTTTAATATCTGCTCGTTATAAAATTTTCCGTTCTTTTATCTTTAGGCCTCGTAAAAAAAGCCCCCGCTTCGTCGAATTCTATAAGCTCTCCGTCCAGAAAAAAACCGCTGTAATCGGAAATTCTTCCGGATTGTTGAACGTTATGGCTTACGACTATTATAGTGTAATACTTCTTAAACGAATTTATCAAATCCAGTATAATGCTAGTCGAAACAGGGTCGAGATAAGCGGTTGGCTCATCCATTAAGAGTATCGACGGATTGGTAGCAATTGCCCTTGCTATGCAGAGTCTCTGCTGTTGTCCGCCGGAAAGAGAAAGCGCCGATTTATTCAATTTGTCTTTGACTTCATCGTAAAGACCGGAATATTTCAAGCATTTTTCTACACGCTCGACTATAAAATCCTTGTTCTTTATGCCGTGTATTTTTAATCCGAAAGCTATATTATCGAAAATAGATTTTGGGAACGGATTCGGATTTTGAAACACCATGCCTATGTCTCTTCTTAATTCCACCACATCTACCGACTTATCGTATATATTTTTCCCGTTAATCAAAACTTCGCCGGTCAGCTTTGCGCCTTCGGTGTAATCGTTCATCCTGTTAAGCGTCCTTAAAAATGTGGATTTACCGCATCCCGAAGGGCCTAAAAGCGTACATACGGAATTTTTTTTAAAATAAAGATTAACCGATTTTAAGAGATGGTAATTCCCGTAATAAAAATTCAGGTCTTTAACGTCAACGATTATATTATCGGCATTATCTTTCTTTATATTTTCGGGCATAAAATTTTAATTCCTCCTATAAAATAAATCTCTTAGCCAAATAGTTTATCAACCTTAATCCCAAATCCAATGCGAATATAAAGAGCAGTAAAACCACCGATGCCGCTTCCGCTTTGTAATGCAGTATTTTGGACGGTTCATGAATGTATATAAAAATCAGCATCGCCAGATCCCCGACCGCCCCGCCCGGACCGGTAACTCCGGTTGGCATGCCGGTATTATAATAGTTTGTAAATAAGAGCGGGGCCGTCTGTCCGATTATATTCATTACTCCGAGCAATATCCCGATAAATATGCCTCCGAGCGCGGCTTTTAATATGACTGCCCGCGTAGCCTGCCATTTGGTAGCCCCGAGCGCAAGAGCTCCTTCTATGTAGCTTGCGGGAATCTGGTTGACCGCCTGCTCCGTCAGAAGCGTAATAATCGGAGTCATAATGAAACCGAGCGTGAGTCCGCCGGCAAGAGCCGAAAATCCGAAATGAAAACCCGGTCCCGCATTGGTAGAAAAAACGTAAAAACCGACGATACCCCAAACGATAGATGGAATCCCGAGCATGAGTTCATTTAACAGCCTTAGAAAAGCATTTGCCCTTTTTTTGCCGAAAAGCGACAGATACAAGCCTGTTCCTATTCCGATAGGAACGGCAAGAATAGAGGCGATTACTATAAGGTAAACGTCTCCTATGACTGCGTTTAATATCCCGCCTTCGGCGCCTATTGGAAATCCGGTGGGAAGCGTAGAAATAAAATGCCAGTTAAGATATTTATATCCTATGGAAACAGCTTCAAAAATGATGTGAAAAACGGGAAAAGAGCCTATAACAAAAGCCGCCGCGGCAAAAAAAACGGCAATGTTATTGTAAACTTTTTTACGTTTAAGGTATCCCCTGTTTGCCGGAAATACCGGCTCATGCAATTGCTGTTCCATTCTAATTTTATATTTTTATTTAATAAAGTTTCGATTGTAAATTATATTTATTATAATTGCCGTGGTTATTTCTTAAAATCAGCCGCCGCCGAACTGAGACCTGCTGAATCTGCCGCCTATAACCCTGTTTAAAATATTCCGTCCTATTATGTTGACTATAAGGCTTGTTAATAAAAGCACAAGCGCAAGTTCTACTTCGGCGGAAGCGTATATAGGACTTATAACGGCAAAAGTAAAGGTATTCGCCAACAGGGAAGATATAGTATAGCCTACGCTGAACAAAGATTTCGGCACTACCGCCTGATTTCCAATCAGAAGTACCACGGCTATCGTCTCTCCCACCGCCCTTCCGAAACCTAAAATTATCCCTCCGTATATGCCGTTCAAGGCGTAAGGCAGGGAAACGTCTTTAATGACGTCTAATTTTGTGGCGCCCATAGCCAGCGCCCCGTCTTTGGCGAGCTTTGGAACCGAAGCTAAAGAATCTTTGGTAATAGAAGATATAATGGGCAAAATCATAAATGCGACTATAATGCTTGCGGCAAGAATTCCGTAGCCGATATTTTCCTCTACTTTAAGAAAAGGTATGTTTGAAAAATGAGCGTTAAAAAACGGCTCTACCGATTCCCTGAGCCACGGAACGACCGTCAGCACGCCCCATACGCCGAAAACTACGCTCGGTATTCCCGCCAGCATTTCTACTATTACAGTAAAAATACCTCTTAAAAAAACAGGGCAGTATTCCTGTAAAAATATCCCTATACCGAAACTGAAGGGTATCGCAAACAATAATGCGAGAAAAGTAACGATAAAAGTTCCAGCGATAAAAGTTAAAGCGCCGAAGACCTCTTTGGGAGGATTCCATTCTTTTGTCCATAAAAAAGAAATGCCGTATCTGATAATGGATGGGTAACTGTAATACAGTACGATTATAACTGAGACCGAAAAAATCAGAATTATAGAAAGAACGAAAACGGAAAGAATAAATTTAAAAAGGTCGTCTTTGTATTTTAAAGTGAACATTAATTTGTTTAAATGGGGACAAATTTAATTTAAAAATTTTTTTAATTATAGCACATTCTTTTTAATTTTTCTAAAAAAAATAATGCGGCGGATTTATCCCGCCATTGCGCAAAGCGAAGCAATCTAAAGAACGGATTGCTTCGCTTTGCGCAATGACTATACTATATACTAATCTGCCTTTTTAAATGGCTTGCTTATTTTACCTGCGCCAGAAGTTTTTTAACGTTCGGCATAACGGATTTAGGAAGCGGTGCAAAACCGGTTTTAACGGTATATTTAGCCGCCTGTCCCGGACCAAGCGCCCAGTTTACCAAATCCTTAATCGATTTTGTAGTTGCTGGATTCGGCTGGGTTTTCTTTATCATCCAGAATTCAAAGTTTGAATCGGGGTAAGCATTTTTGGCCGAAACGTTCCATACTATAGATTTATCGAAATCAGCCGGAAAATCCCCCTGTTTTAAAGCGGAGTTTGCGGCGGCGGCAATAGTTTTAACCGAACCCACGACGTAATTACCGGCTTTGTTAAGGAGCGCGGCGCTTGCAAGATGATATTCCATGACCCAGCCGAGTCCCACGTAGCCTATGCCTCCGGACGTACTTTTAACGGCGGCCACGACCGCATCGCTTCCAAGATATCCGCTTCCGACAGGCCAATCTGGAGAAAGGCTTCTTCCGACTTTACTTGCCCATGCTTTGGAAGTGTCGGTTAAAAGGCTCGTGAAATCAAAAGTCGTTCCGCTTGCGTCCGCCCTGTGAACGACGAAAATATGGAGATTAGGGAACTTGTACTGCGGGTTTAATTTTTTAAATATTGGATTGTCCCAGTTGTTAATTTTGCCCATATAAATTTCCGCAACCAATTTCGGCGTCATTTTGAGATTTACGTTGTTAGGTATGCCGGGGATATTGTAAATAACCTGGGCGTCGTCGAGAGCGACCGGAACGTTTACTAAATTAGGATACCTCTTTTTAAAGCTTTTTGTAAGATAGGCATCGGATGCCCCTATTGTAATATTGCCGTCCGCGGCGTTTGAAATGCCGAAACCCGAACCGGTTCCCGCAACCGAGACCGTAACGCCCGGATTAAGCTTGTGGTACTTAACCGCCCACACCGAATTTAAGGGATAAAGCATAGTGGAACCGGAAATAGTGAGCGTTCCCGCGGGAACCTTAGAGCTTGTCGCCGGCGCTTTAGACTTGGCGCAGCCCGCTGCAAAAATGGACAGGGCAAAAACGGCAGAAGCGACCGTTAATCCTCCAAGCATTTTTTTCATACTGCTTTTGTTCATAAAATCTCCTCCGTAAATTAAATTAAAATTAAATTTACAATCTGAATTTGTCTAATTTTTACGCTTTAATTATATTAACAGATTATTGTTACAATTTTATTACATTTATGTTAAATTTTTGTAACAAATTTTAGGCTGTGGTATAATGATTCCGGCAAAAGATTAATAATCACCGTAATTTTTTATTTTTAAGGAGGGCATATCTATATGAAAGCGCTTAACATTTATAATCCCGTAAAAATCCATTTCGGCGCCGGCTTAATCGGCGAAACCGGAAAAATAGCCAAAAAATATTCGGATACGGCTTTAATAGTTACCGGAAAAAACTCTATGCAAAAAACGGGAACATTAGATAAGCTCGTAAAAATATTAAAAGACGCAGGGGTTGCCCCGATAATATTCGACGGGATTACGCCTAATCCCACAACTTATGAAATAGATTCGGCGGCGGGCATCGCGAGGGGAAAAGGCATCGGGCTTATAATAGGCTTGGGCGGAGGAAGTCCGCTTGATTCCGCAAAAGCCGTCGCGGTTGCGGCAAAGGGAAATATTCCGGTATGGGACTACCTGAAAACTACGGCAAAGGAAGCGCTTCCAGTTATAACTATAGTTTCGACCTCCGGAACCGGCAGCGAAGTTAACAGATATTCAGTCATGACAAATACCGAAACCGGGGAAAAACCTGGGTTCGGCTATGAATGTATGTACCCGAAAGAGGCCGTAATCGACCCCGAAATTATGCTGTCTATGCCCGCTAACGTAACTGCGGCGACCGGGTTCGACGTATTTGTTCATATTTTCGAAGCTTTTACCGGAAAAGCAAAAAATGCGTTTTCTTCGGCTTACTGTATGCAGGCGTTTTATCTTCTAAAAGATAATTTAATCAAGGCATATAACGAGCCCGATAATATCGAACCAAGGGGAAATATGGCGCTCGCTTCCGCTCTTGCCGGGCTTGCGATTGATATTTCAGGCGTCGGCATAATGCACGCTATGGAACATCCGGTATCAGGAAATTATTCTAACGTGGCACACGGCGCTGGACTTGCGGCTCTTGCGTTAGAATCGATGAAATACAATTTAAACGCATGCAAAAAAGACTTTATGCTTATAGCGCATCATTTCGGCATTAAAAGGGCCGGCAAAAGCGACGACGAATACGCCGGGTCTTTAATAGAAAAAACAAAAGAAATGCTTTCGGCTTTAAATCTGAATATCCGTTTAAAAGACCTCGGCGTAGAAAAAGACAAACTTAGGAAAATCGCAAAAGAGGCTTTCGATACAATGGGCTTTGCTATTCAGAACAATCCTGCCGAAGCCGGCGAAAATGAAGTTTTAAAACTTTTGGAAAACAGCTACTGATTTATTACATTTATTTATCGATATTTTTATTGCGGCGCCTTTTTTATGCTTATAACCATGCTGTCCGTCAGCTATTTTTTTAATAAATTTTTATTAGTAGAACTGCTTATTTACTGCCGTTTTGAGTGGTGCGCCCAGAGGGATTCGAACCCCCGGCCTGCAGATTCGTAGTCTGACGCTCTATCCAGCTGAGCTATGGGCGCTTTTAGATTTGCGGTATAGCAAAAATAGGAACTAAGGGGCTTGCCGTTAGCGTAATTCTTATTATTACTATGCTTTAATAATTGATTTTATATTATTAATTATATATAATAGTTTGACATAACGCAAATTAAATAATCATTTTTAGCCGTTTTACATAATCCGCTTTTTACCCGCCCCCGTAGCTCAGTAGGATAGAGCAGAGGTTTCCTAAACCTTTGGTCATCGGTTCGATTCCGGTCGGGGGCACCAGTTAAAAACCCAATAAATAAGCCTTTTCAGACTACCTTAAGAAATTTTATATTGATTATAATTTGCATAAATTTTATAATTTTTATATGATTTTTGTCCCAAGGATTTTATAGGTCAGGAGAACTAAAATGTCTGGAAGTATAAGGCTTAGAGGTAAATTTTACCATTACGACTTAATGATAGACGGCAAACGTTATAAAGGCTCGACGAGAACGGGCGTTCGACAGGAAAAGCTCTGAAGATTTAAAAAGAGATGAATACGAAAGAGCGTTAAAGATTATAAGGGAGTATGAGAAGAACGGCGGAAAATCAAACGACGCAGATGACATATAAACGCATGCCGTTTATGGGTATAGCCACCTGGTTCCGGAGACACGTCAACCACCCCGCCCCACCGGACTGGGACTTCCATACGGAGAGTTAAAAAAACCGTTGACGATGTTTGGAATAAGAGCGATAAAAAAGGTTTTATACCTAAACGAAAAATCAAAGCCCTTAAAACGCAAATATGAAAGGAATTTTTATAAGTTATTAAGGAAAAATATATCGGAATTTTTAATTCTATTAAAAGCTATTTCAGAAGCTTTTTTAACTACATCGGCAAAAGAGTAAGGGCAATTATCTGGAATTAAATCTAATACGCTTTCGTCTTTTATGTCTTTAGATAATATATCTACGGCGTCTGTCCATGCATCTTCAAAAGCTAAACCAATTTTAGATTTTAAACCGGGATTACTTTTAATAGTTTTTATAATCTGTTTTACAGAATTGTAAATCGTTAAATTCCAGCTCTTAGTTCTTAAATCAGGCTGATTATCCCATTTATATATATGAGAAAGAAGATTTGCAAGATAGCTTTCTAACTTATAATATTCCGATTTTCCCAAGTCTTTTACCTCTTCCGCTAAGTTAATATAATCTATTTCGTTTAATTTGCCTTCTTTAAGAAGTTCCGCGTTGGTCATAGCCCAAGTGTAATAATCGGTATCGTATAGACCGGAAAGATTATTTACGGCAGACTTTTCTTTTACGTTTAACATAATTTTAATACCTTTTAAAAATTAACAACTCTATATAATAAAATATAGCACTATACTGAAAGATAATCAAGTTGTAAAAAAGCATTCAGGAATTAGAAGAAAAAATATCGCAATGGATATTAAAAAAATAACTAAATTTTTATCATACAATAATTCAAGGTTATATAATAAAACTTACAGCCGAGAAAAAAAATGAACTGGTGGAAAATTTCCACCGGTTCAATAAAATCAAGCATTCGAGCGCCGACCTAAAAGCCTTCACCGAAAAAGGCCTCTATATGCTCGCTACTATAATCAAAAGCCCCAAGGCAATCCAAACTACCTTAGATATCATAGAGACATACGCCAAAATAAGAGACCTCTCAAGAAGCATGTCGAAACTGCCGACTGCAGACAAAGCCGAACGGAAAACCATAATGGAAAAAGCAGCCGACGTTTTTGGAGATATCCTCGACGGCGCCCTTGAGACGACCGGCAGCGAAACAACCCTCGAACTAAACCTTGCCGTCATAAAAGTAAAACATACGGTAAAGAAGGGAAAGAAATAAAAAAACGGGGTACCGCCATGACCGTCATGGAACTAATCGAAGAGCTTAAAAAATATCCGCCGCATTAATGGATTCAAACATTTTTTTCAACACTAAATTTATTGGATTGTTTTTTGATATTGTCAAATTCCCATGCAAGTTCCGTGATTATCTCATTATTAGATGTAATAGTAATTTTCCCTAATAAATCTTCCCT
>JAJYZM010000017.1 GCA_021799935.1 bacterium
CCCTCGAGGAAGCTGTCGTTCACGAGTCGTGGCTTAAAACGAGCATGAATATAACAGGCAATAATTACTCAACTCAGATGTTCGGCGGGTCAAATATAGGCAACGAATTCGACCTTGACTTTACGCATCATTTTACAAAAACTTTAGCATGGCAGGCGTGGGGCGGATATGTGTGGACCGGAAGCGGCGTAGATTCATACAGTGCTACTTCAACTGGCGGAGTACCATCCACAGCCACTCATAAAGATATTACGGCTCTTGGAACCGCCGTTATATTTAATTTCTAATAATTGCAAAGCAAAAGTCGATAGTTCAGGTTTAATAAGTGACTATAAAACCCCCTGAAGCAAATAAGCTTCAGGGGGTTTTTATTTTTGTATAGCGGATTATTATAATTATAGGAGTAGCTTTTAGTACAGCTTAAAAGGCGGCGGCATTCTGTGTGGGAATTCACGACTGAATGCCGCCTTTATAAAGAGCTATTAAAACTTTGTAATTACTGTTTCCTGAAGGCTCCGGCAACAATGGACCAACACACGGTAACGGCAAGATTTAAAATAAGCGCAATGAGCGCTACATACAGTAATCCGTACGGTGTTTTCATAAAGGTAGTAACTATCGCATGTCCCGCGTTGGCCCGAAGCACGAAATATATGCCAGAAAATGTTCCTACAAACCAGCCTGCAATCAAAGCGTTTTTGTCTAACCATTTCGTGTATAAACCTATAAATATCGGTGGAAGGGTCTGCACTATAAGTATCCCTCCAAGTAGTTGAAGCTGTATCGAATATGTTTCGGGAACTAAAAAAACAAAACCTAATGCTAGAAACTTAAAAATTACCGACGACCATTTTGCTATTTTAGTTTCCGATTCGCTGCTAAGGCTAGGTACAAATTCTTTTATAACATTTCTAGTCAAAAGGTTAGCCTGGGATATAGCCATAATTGCCGCCGGCACTAATCCTCCGATGAAAATCCCCAGAAAAGCGAAACCTGTAAACCACGAAGGCATCGTAGATTGAATTAAAGCAGGAACAACGAGGGTTCCATTACTCCCTACCGTTTTTAGCGCTTCCGGAACGGCATATACAAGTACTCCGAATAATGCAAGGAAAGCAAGCCCGAGACCGTATATAGGCAAAAGCGCAGTACTCAATCTGACGCTTTTGGCGCTTTTGGCGCTCAGCACGCCGTTAATAGCATGAGGATAAAGATACAGGGCAAACGCGCTCAATATAAACAGGCTTATATATGCATTGACGAGCACCGGCGGCAGAGTCGCGTAATCCACCGGAGGCTTTTTCCCCGCCCCCATATGTCCCGCGACCGCAAAGGCATGAGAAAAACCGCCGTAAGCGAGAGGAACAAAAATTATAATAACTATAACCGTTATTAAAATTATTACGTCTTTCATAACGGCGGTTAGAACGGCCCCCCTGATTCCGCTCCAGTAGGTAAATACGGCAAGTATTACAAATGAAATTATCAGGGCGGTTTCACTGATAGTCTTAACGTCCCCGAACGGCAGAAGCATAACCTGAAGTACGGCTCTCATACCGACTATCTGTAGAGCTATATAAGGCAGTTCTGCCACAATTCCCGTAAGGGCAATCAATACGGCAAGCGTTTTACTGTTAAATTTGTCTCTTACGAAATCGACCGCGGTTATGTAGCCTTTCTCTTTAGAAACTTTCCATAGGCTCGGCATTACCACCATGGCCATTCCGAATGTAGCCATAACATAAGGAACCGCAAAAAAGAAAATGCTTCCTTTAGCGAATACGCCAGACGGTACAGCTATAAAAGTATAAGCCGTGTATATGTCTGCCCCTACTAAAAACCACATAAGGAAAGTGCCGATCTTATTGCCGGACAATGCCCATTCATGGAGAATATTCATATCCCCCTTTCTCCAGTTTGCGGCTTTAAAACCGATTATAACAAAAACCAGAAATAAAGCGGCAAAAACAAACAGTGTAATCATAGTATTTAGACTAATCATAGGTCGTCGCCTCCTTTTTCTTTAGAAATTAACCTTGAGGCAGCTGAGTATAATACTGTGGCTATAACGAGCCATAAGGTTTGAAACCAGTAGAAAAACGGCATTCCAAGAAACGTCGGCTCTACCCGGTTATACAAAGGAACTGCGGCTAGAACTACTATGGGAATAATAATCAGTATTCCCGCCAATAGATAACCCTTTTTCATAAAATCCTCCCTGTGTTTAATTAAAAATTATAATTTATAATTTTATATATATATTAAATATATTTAATTATCAAGCCAAAAAAACGCCTGAAATATTTAATTCCGATTCCGCACCGTATTTCCGTTACATAATATAGATTTAAAACAACCGTTATGATAAAATTTTATAAATGAAGATTATTGCCCATGCTATAAAAAATTTAAGCATTAAATGGAAAATATTAATAGGGGCTTTTGCAGTTTTTTTCTTTACAATTTTTATCAGCGATGGAGTATTTCTTTATACCATTTATAAAACGCTCTCGTATCGCAACTACGTAAACGACGAAAGGCTGGCTGACAGTTTAATTCCGGAGATAGCTTATTCGCTGTATTATAATAAAGCCTCCAATGCGGGATATATAAAAAAAAATCTTCAATACGATATAAAAAACTACAAAATCATAAAAGGAATAGGATTATATAACTATAAAGGAAAATTAACGGAAAAATGCGGCGTATTGTACGGCGATTATAAAACAATAATAACAAATAAGAAAAACAATAAAGATAACGGCTATAATTCAGAGTTAATAAATATTATTAAGAATATGGAAGTTCAATTTACCCTTATGGGAACTAACTTTTACGGATATAAAGGATATAAAAAGTCTTCCATGCAATATCCGATGCTCATTAAAAAAATTAAATACGGCGGCAAGCAATTAGGATTTGTATCTATAGAGTTTAATTTAAAAAAAGAAATTAAATCTACCGATAACCGTGTTTTTTGGGTCGGAGTAAGATTTATGTCGATTGCTTTGTTTTTTGTAGCCGCCGGATTGATAATTTTTTATTATATATCGTCTATAATAACCAATCCGCTAAGCGATATAAAAGAAAATATAAAAAAAATAAAAGAAGGCGATTACGATATAAATTTCGATAAGCGCTTTAACGACGAAATAGGCGACGTCATGGACGCTCTCGGCTCTATGGCGCTTTCGATAAAAGAGTATATTGCTGAGGTCGAATCGATGAATAAGGAAAAGAACGAGCTTTACTGCATGGCTGTAATGGGAGAGCTGTCGGCGAATATTGCGCACGAAGTTAAAAACGCAATATACGTTATTTCTTCGGCAAACGAATATATATCTCAGGAAACAAAGAATAAAATAGTACTTGAGTTTACGGGTATAATAAACAAAGAAGTTAAACGGTTAAATAAAATGTCAGTCGAGTTTTTAAGCTTTGCGAAACAGAGAAATCCTGTTTTTGCCGCCGTAGATATAAATAAGCTTCTTGAAGATTCTATAAGAATACTTAAATTTGAAGCTGAAAATTCTAAAATAAAATTGATTCAAAAGAATATTGATTATAATCTTCCGCCGGTTCGTGCGGATGCGGAAATGCTTAAACAAGTTATTTTAAATTTAATTATTAACGCAATAGATAAAAAATATAGATCCGATAATAAGTTAATAGAAATAAGGGTGTTTTCAAAGAGGGGTTTCGTCAATATAGAAATTGCCGATAATGGAGAACCTATAACGGCGGAAAATATCTGGAAAATATTTAATCCGTTTTTTACGACTAAAAATGCCGGTTCCGGTCTCGGTCTTCCTATATCTTTGCGTATAGTTAAACTTCACGGCGGAAACATAAAAGTTTTTAGCGAAGAGGGTAAAACCGTTTTTACTATTATTATACCAGCCGGCAATGCAGGGAAGATAATAAATAATTAACCGAAAAGCAAAAATAAAGAGCGGGCATATGAACGCGACCGATAAAAATAAAAAATTACTTTTAATAGACGACGAGAAGAATCTTCTCAGGGTCGTGAGCCTTAATCTTGCAAAATACGGGTTCTCGGTAGATACGGCTCTTAGCGCCGAAGAGGCGCTAAGGCTATTTAATAATAACAGTTATGATGCTATAATTTGCGACCTTCGTCTTGGCGGTATGAGCGGCATAGAATTATTGACTAAAGTAAGAGATGCAGACAAAGAAAGAAATAAAAATACGGTATTTATCGTGATAACGGCATTCGGAACGATTAAGCAGGCTGTTGAAGCAATAAAGCTCGGAGCTGACGATTTTATATCGAAGCCCGTGGATATAAGCAGCCTGGTAGAAAATATAGATTTAGCCCTGCGGAGAAGGAATTATGCAAAAATAAACGATTTTGAACTTCAGAAAGATTTTGACTTAAATGAAAATATTTTTGAAGATTTTATTTTTAAAAGCTCTGCAATGAATGAAATTTTAAACGAGGTCAAGCTGACGTCAAAATCAGCCTCTAATGTTCTTATAACGGGAGAAACGGGAACAGGCAAGGAGGTGCTGGCAAAAGTTATCCATATTATTTCGGAAAGAAACGGAGAATTTGTTCCGATAAATTTGAGCGCAATTCCGGAAGGACTTATGGAAAGCGAACTTTTTGGATTTGAAAAGGGAGCATTTACCGGCGCCGTTGCAAGCAGGCAAGGAAAATTTGAAACGGCGAACGGCGGGACTCTTTTTTTGGATGAAATTGCTGATATGCCCATATCTATGCAGGTGAAACTCCTAAGAGTAATTCAGGATAAGGAGTTTTCAAGAATAGGTTCTAACGAAAAAATAAAACTTAACGCAAAAATAATATCCGCTACAAATATACCGTTAGAGAATGCCGTTATTGAAAGGAAGTTTAGGGAGGATCTTTTTTACAGAATTAATGTTCTGCATTTTAAAATTCCGCCTTTAAGGGAAAGAAAAGAAGATATTATCCCTCTTGCAAATTTTTTTGTTAAAAAATATTGCGTTATCAATAAAAAAAATATAAGCAATATAACCGATTCTGCTATAAATCTCTTGAAAAATTATACGTTTCCCGGAAACATAAGGGAGTTGGAAAACATAATTGAAAGAGCCGTAGTGGTTTCCACTTCGGATTCTATAATGCCGGTTCATCTGCCGAAAACATTAGCTGAGGATAGCGGCGACGGTGATGCCGAAAAATTTAGATATGCCGACGCTGCTTCCGAAAACTATGATAATAAAATAAATATAAATCTTGACGGGCTTGAAATGGAGCTAATAAAGAATACTCTTGAAAAAAATAATTATAATCAAACCAAAACAGCTGCATCGCTAGGTATTACCAGAAAAAGGCTTATCACAAAAATAAAAAAATATAATCTTTTTTCCGATAAATAAAATAAATTTAACCCATTTATATTTTAAACATATTTAACTCCGATTTTTTTCTCCCATTTCTTTTTTTGTCCATTTCAGAACATTTAATATTAATATAGTTGTCCAAAAATGGACAACTATAAAATTGCCATTCAAAAAAATAGAGGTTTCAAGCTATTTTTAAATATGGCATTATTTTTGCATATTATTTTTGCATAATATTAAGTTAGATTTGGTTTATTAAAATTACAAATATAAATATAAAAGGTGAATCAAATGGGATTAGATTTAAACATTACGTTAGCCGTTGCTTTTTTCGGCGGCATACTTGCGTTTTTTTCTCCTTGCGTTATTCCTCTCATACCAGGCTATATATCTTTTATTAGCGGAGTCGGCATGGAAGGGTTAATTTCCGAAAAAAAAGACTATAAAATAATCCTTAAAGTTTTTATAGCGTCTATTTCTTTTGTTATCGGTTTTTCCATTATATTTGTTGCATTAGGAATGGGATCCGAAACAATTTTCGGCAATCTTCTGAAATCGCATCTCGGCTTAGTAAGAATTATAGGCGGCATAGTAATAATTATTTTCGGATTATACTGTATGGGAGTTTTTAAAATAGGCTTTTTAAACAGGGAACTAAATTTTCTTCCGTGGAAGAAAAAAGGAGGAATTATATTCGGCTCTCTTTTTCTCGGAATTGCATTTGCGGTAGGCTGGACTCCCTGTATAGGACCGATTCTTGCGTCCATTCTTCTTTATACATCTATGGGCGCTTCCCTTGCAAAATCGGCCGAACTTTTGTCGGTATTCAGCATTGGGCTTGGAATACCGTTTATCCTAACGGGGCTTTTTATTACATATTTTATTGCCTTTTTTAAAAAAATAAAATCTCATCTTAATTTATTTTCCATAATTTCCGGGATTTTTTTGATATTAATGGGGATGCTAACGCTTACCGGAAATTTTGAGGCTATTTCGCAATATATTATAGGTAAATTTTAAAATTATTATAATGAAGTTCAAGATAGGGCATAAGCCGCTAATCTACATCAGAATTTACATATAAAGGAAACATCTAAACATTTTCTATTGCGGAATTAACCTAAGGAAATATAGTTGACAGCCATATAAAATAAAAGTATTATAATTATATAATATTATAAAATACAATAATATCAATATATAATAATATGTTAATATTAAAATATATAAATGTTGTAGCGGCAATATTATTTTTATCCGTATCGTTATCATTGATTTCGTCGTCGGGAAGAGCTTACGCCGGCGGTCAAAGCAATGCAAATTCGATAAATTGGGAAAACCTTACCGTGGCAATAAAAAATAACAAGTTGCATAAAAAAGTTTTTTTACTGCACTTTTATTTCCCTACCTGCGGATATTGTATCAGGATGGACAAACATGTATTTAGCCGCAAAAGCGTAATAAATTTTGTCAATAAAAATTTTCATCCCGTACTGATAAATATTTACGGCAATAAAAAGATTTTATATTTTAACGGCGCTTATTTAACGGAAAAGCAGTTGGCTGCAAAATTTAACATTACCGGAGTTCCGGCGGAGATTTTTTTTACCCCCCATTATCGTAAAATATTTCTGCTCCCGGGTTACTGGAAAAAAAGCGACTTTATGATGGTATCGAGTTGGGTTGCTTCAGGTAAATATAAAATAGAAAGTTTGAGAAAATTTTCGCAAAATTATAATAGTAGATGATGCTATCGAATTACTTTAATATTGTTAACTTTAATTATTTTTTAAGGAGGTTTTAAAAATGGGTGACCATGTTTCAAGAAGGGATTTTATGAAAAAAACGGCCGCCGCCGCCGCTTTAATTATTGCAGGTCCGGCCGCCGGAGTTTTAGATGCTGAGAATGTTTTTGCGGCGGTTAAAAAGAAAAATTCTATTGCCCCTATCATTAAGTCTGATGTAAAAGAAATAGGAGGCAAAAATGTTATCTGGCTCGCAGAAGATTCTCCTGAGTACAAAAAAATGTTGCTGCCGAAGATTAATTTGCCGCTTATTGCCCAGAACGGAGGACTTGTTCCTTTAACTATCGAATCTAAGTATCCTATGAAAAAAGGAAATTATATTAAGGCATTTCATGTTTTTGATTTTAACAATCCTATATCAAAAGTAGCTACGTTTAATTTGACCCCGGAAAACGGAAAGGCTTACATATCTACTAGAATTAAAATTCAGCAGGATTCTTACGTTCAGGTCGTTACTGAATTTTCGGACGGAAAAATGTTTGGCGGAAAAAAATATATAAAAGTTACGGTAGGCGGTTGCTGATATTAGAATTTTTTAGAATGGATAAACGATAAATCATAACGAAATAATTAATAGGAGCGTATGAAATGAAAATAGGAAGCATTATGGTAAGAGTACCGAGAAAGGTAAAGAAAGGTGAAATATTTAAAATAATGTCAATAGCAAAACACCCTATGGATACCGGTCTTGTTAAAAATCCAAAAACAGGAAAGATAATACCTATGTGGATTATTGATAAAGTAGATATTTATTACGATAAAAAATTGGTAACCAGTTGCGATTACGGAATTGCCGTTTCAGCAAACCCCTTTTTGGCATTTTATTTAAAAGCCGATAAAAAAGCGCCTTTAGAATTTGTTATGTACGATACCCACCGTAATATTTACAAAAAAAAGGTAATGATAAATGTTGTTTGAATAAAATTAATTTTTCGAATATTTTCCGATATTAACATTTAATAGACACAGTGTTATGGAGGGGGTTTAGTTGATGATTAATAAAAAAAAGAATATAGGACTTCAGGCATTTTTAATTATCATTTTAATCGCTGTATTTAGCGGAGCGGTTTTTTTTGCCGGTAGTTCTTATGCGATAAAAATTCCCAAGGGACCCTTTTATATCCTGAAAGTTAAAAAAAGCTTCAAAAGCGCTCTTTTTGACCTCAAGCAAGGAATAGAAGACGCTAATTTCAGCATACTTGCCGTCGCTCCTATATCAACGGGCATAAAGAGTATAGGCCATAAAATACCTCATCTTAAGGTAATTGATTTCTGCAACCTTCAGGACGGCTACGACCTTTTAAAAAACGATTTGAACTACTCCGCATTTATGCCTTGCAGGATAGCTATATATAAAGACGGAAAATATACCGTTATGATATCTTTTCTTCCTACCTATTTTTCAAAATTTTACAAAAACACTCCGGAGCAGAAAAAAACCGTTATAAAAGTTACGAAACAGATAATCGGGATAATGGATTCCGTAAAGACAGGGTTTTAATATTAATAAAAACTTACATAATTTATAATTTATTTGCAAAAAAGGGAGGATTACAAATTAAATGGATTTAAAAACCGTTTCCAGAAGAAGTTTCATAAAGACCGCAGCTCTCCTTGCCGGAGCAGCTGCGGTCAATCCCGTTAATCTTCTAAAATTTAAACCCGTGGGTAATTTAACTATTATATGGAATTCCGATTCTCATGCGCATTTGAAGCCCACTCTTTACAGGGAGCCTTCCGTAAATATAGGCCCTCGTTTTATGAACGGAAGACCCGGTCATCTCGTAGGAGATTCTTTCAACCTCTACTACGATATAAAACCTAAGTCCGCAATGGGATATTTCTGTTCATACGTAGATTTTTTAAAATTAAATAAAGAATACGGTCCAATGGGCGGTTACGCCCATATGGCAGCCGTATTCAACAAAATAAAAGAAGAAAGATACGGCAAGACCATAATGCTGGATACCGGCGATTCATGGCAGGGAACCGGCATAGCATTGCTTACGAAAGGCATGGCGGTGGTAAACGTTCAGAATGCCATGGGATACGATGCTATGACCGGGCATTGGGAGTTTTCTTACGGTAAAAAACAGCTTTTATCCAATATAAAAAATCTAAAATTTCCATTTATTGCTCAAAATGTTACAAACGCCACATGGGGAGGTCTTATTTTTAAACCCTATATAATCAAAGAAGTCAACGGATTAAGAGTAGGAATCATCGGGCAGGCGTTTCCGTATGTTCCTCTTGCGCATCCTTCGCATTTCGTTAAAAACTGGAACTTCGGCATTAACACGAGTCATGCACAAAAGATGGTTAATAAACTGAAGAACGAAGAAAAAGTCGATTTAGTAGTCGTTCTTTCGCATAACGGACTTGAGGTCGATAGAAAGTTTGCATCCCTTATCAACGGAATAGACATTATAGTCGGCGGGCATACCCACGACATACTTCCCGCCCCTCAGATTATAAACAATACCATAATAGTTCAGGCAGGCACCCACGGAAAGTTCGTCGGCAGGATAGATTTAAACGTCAGAAATAAAAGAATAGTCGATTACGACCATAAACTAATTCCAATAGTTACGAACTGGATTAAACCGGATCCGGAAATAAGCGGAATAATCGATAAAGAATATGCCCCCTATGCCGATAAGTTAAATGAAGAACTAGGAACCGCCGAAGACTTGTTATACAGAAGGGCTACGTTCACCAGCACCGTAGATAATGTAGTAGAGCAGGCTTTTATGGAAAAATACGACACCCCCTTAGTCTTCACTCCGGGCTGGCGCTGGGGCGAGACTATTCTGCCGGGCGAAAAGATTACTATGGAGCATGTTTACGGTGCATACGGCACGACATACCCTGAGGTTTATAGAGTTAAGCTGAGCGGGCAAAAAATTATTCAGACTACATCCAGCAATTTAAGCGATGTTTTTGCAACTGATCCGTATTTACAGATGGGCGGAGACGCTACCAGAATATCCAATTCCAAAATGCATATACTTATGAAT
>JAJYZM010000018.1 GCA_021799935.1 bacterium
TTTTTCTTTCAATTCTTTCAAGCCAGCTGAAATCGGAATATATATATTTATCCACCCGCGGGTCGTAGTTCGAAACCCAATTTTTTAACCTGTTTATTATCCTGAAATTATAAAGCCTTTCCATTTCTCTATCTTTTTTATACATATCGGCGGGATTTTTTGCCCTGCCGTAATGAAACATATTTGCGTTAAGAAGAACGGCATTTTTGTTTTCGATATTTATTTTTACCCCGTCGGCATCCTTAAAACCCATAGCGTCCCCCCATGAAAAAACGGTTCCGTCGTTTCTTATAATCCTGACTTCTTTGTCGTAAAAAAACTTTTTTTCCGACTTCTTCGCATAGGAAAAATACCCTCCGAAAAAATGTATATAATCGAAGACGAAGCCTTTTATATTTCTGTTATTAATATTATCCTCGAGCACACGGGTTATTTTATCGTAGTCTTTTTCGTGAATACCCTCGTCGCATTGAACGTAAAGTCCGTAATCGCCCGTAATTTCTTTTATCGCGATATTCGTCTTTTCCGACATTATACTGCCGCTCTTTTTGGTAATATTCCAATCGGAATCTATTAATTTTATTTTAGGGTTTTCGTCTCTTAACCTTTCGAGCTCTTTTTTAGTATCGTCGGTGCTTTCGCATACCACGACCACAAACTCTTCGACTAAAGGAAGGGCGGACATTATAGACTCCTTAAAGGGATATCCCATTAAATTGCCGTTCCTGATAAAAGTAAAACCTGAAATTTTCATTTTTTATAATTATGTTTATTTATTTAGAATTTTCAACGGAATTTAATAAAAACTCGAATCCGGCGGTTAAATCTTCGAGCATAATATTCCCCATGCAGTCCGGATAACCGTGCATATAAAAACCGTCTTTAGGACAATCCCGATAAAAACAGTGATAACATTCTGCTTTTTTATCTATTATGTAAGCATTGCCGGCTGAAGGACCGCAGACTGCGGGGTCGGTAGAGCCGAAAAGAGCGATTACCGGAGTATTTATCGCCGAAGATAAATGCATTGTTCCGTTATCTACGCAGACCGCCAAAGACGATTTTTTAATCAACCCGCCTAGAGTATAAATATCGGTTAAACCTGTTAAATCCACATTTAAATGTTTATTTTCTATTTTATCGTAAATTTTTTTAGAAATCTGTCTGTCGTTACTGCTTCCAGTAATTACGGTATAAAAACCTTTTTTGTTTAAATAATCAGCGAAGAGAGAAAACAAATTAGGGTCCGCTTCTTTAGATTTCCTTGTGGAGCCGGGAGAAAATAAAACAAATTTAAAATTTTGCGTATCTATGTTTATCCCATAACCGTTAAATGAATTCCTTAAAATGTTTTCGGCATTTTTAATATCGGTATTTTCGACGGTATAAACGCAGTTCCTGTCGAAATATTTTTCTCCGGCGTTTATATAGAACGGTTCGATAAATTTTAACGATTTATCTATATTATTTAAATTTTTATCGAATATTATACGGTCGCGCAAAAAAAAATTATTTAAAAACTTCCCCTGCCCGACCTGTTTTTTAGTCAACAAAAATCCTAAAATAGAAAATTTTAAAGACATTAAAAAATTAATGCAGGCGTAAAATTTATGCCCGTTCTTTTTTTTAATGCCGTTAAGCGTTCCCAACAGCTTAAAAAAACCGGCAATGCCCCTGATTCCGCTGATTTTATCCGTCTCTACAATTCTGCATATATCGGGATTTCTTCGCAAAACATATGAGGCGCTCTTAGAAACCACGGCGGTAATTCTGCTTTCCGGAAACTTCAGCTTTAACGCCCGGATGGCCGGCGTCAGAGTCAGAACGTCGCCTATATAGTTATGCCCGAATATCAAGAAATCTTTTATATTATCCGAATCATTCATAAATTTCTATATTGTTTTATTTATTTCCAAATCCCGCTTTATTATATTAAAAACGTCATCGGGTAAAATTCTTTTCATGCATAAAACGCATTCCGTCAAATTATTATTTTCTATTTTATTTAACGGACATTCTTTTTTAAAACACGGTATGCATATAAGATTGTCTCTTAAAACGGTAAAATTTTTTCCGACCGGACCGGTCAGCGCCGGGTCGGTAGGTCCGAACAGAGCTATCGTTTTAAGTCCGGCGAGCGAAGATGCGATATGCATAAGTCCGGAATCCGGAGTTATAAAATAATCCATTTTCGCAAGGAGTTCTTTCGCCTGCTTTAAAGTCGTCCTGCCTACCGCGCTTGCTACTTTCGGACTGCCTAAAGCTTTTAATATTTCGTCCGCCAGATAATCTTCGCCTTTGCCTCCGAATATTAATATATTGGCGTTGAAAGAATTTATCAATCTTTTAGAAATCTCTATAAAATATCTAAGGGGCCATCTTTTGGTCTTCCATGCTCCGGTTGGATTAATTCCTATAAATATTTCTTTTTTTGCCGGTTTTGGAAAATTGCTTTCCAGGAAATCAGAAGCGAATTTTTTATCTTCTTCGGAGGTTACGAGCGTAGGCTTAGGTTCTTTTATTTTTTCGCCGCCAGCGCCGGAGGCTAAAAAAAGATAAAATTGAACGGCATGTTCCGGCGGCCTTCCTTTCCTTGCAATCTTTTTATTGCTTAAAAACCCGAGGTCTGCATATTCCTCGGTATATCTCAACGGCGCTCCGCTTAGAAAAGCAAAAATAGACGTTCTGTCAACCCCCTGCAAATCTATCGACAAATCATAACGGCGTTTCCTTAATTTTTTAACTAACGATAAATAGTCCTTGATTTTGAATTTTTTTTTATCGATAATTAAGACTTCATCTACATGGGGGTTTAAAAGAGCGATACCTTCGGCTTTATCTTCTACTAGCCATGTAATAAAGCTGTCGGGATACCCCTTTCTTATCGATTCTATCGCCGGAGTGGCAAGAAGGCAGTCGCCTATAGAACTTAATTTTATTATTAATATGTTCATATTTATACCTATATCGGGAGCAGGTATTAAATTAATAAAAGAGATTGACTTTCCATATTTTTCTTTTGAATTTAAAAAAATCCGTATTATGTCTTACCGCAACTCTTTTTAACGCGAAAAAATCGGCTCCTCTTTTTACTATTCCGGTTTTGGTAATACATGCGCCGTAAAAACCGGCTTTTTCAACCAGCTTTTCCGTTTCTTCGGTATAATCTCCGTAGGGGTAGGCAAAGAAATTTACGCTTGCCCCCAATAAATCTTCCAGATTTTTTTTTGAAATGGAAATTTCGTAAAAAGCTTCCTCAGGCGAAATTTTAGTAAGACGGGGATGGGTCATGGTATGAGCGCCTATTTCTATTCCGTATCCGCACATTTCTTTAAGCTCGGATAAGCTAAGCATTTCGTCTATATTTTCCCCGTTTTTTATATCCCATTCGTTAACCCCGCCTATGAGTCCGGGAACCATAAAAACGGTAGCTTTGACCCCGTTATTCATCATGACCTTTAATCCGCCCGAATAAACGGACTTTGAGCCGTCGTCAAATGTAATAGCCGCATATTTTTTCTTTTCCGGGGCCGGCGTTAAATTAACAGGGCGCGGCGCATCCGGCGAACCGGCTTCCATTGGTTTATAATTATAATCGTATAAAGTTTTAAGTTCGGAAAGCGTCAAAAAAGTATATCCCGTATTCTTTAAATATTTGATTTGCCTGTCGAAATCGTCCTCTGTAACATAAAGCCCCGGAAATTTTGCATTTTGAGGGTATTTTCCTATTTTATGATATAAAAGAATCGTGAATTTCGGATTTTTAGCCATATAAATATATATTATACTATAAATATAAATTTTTTAAATTGTATATTGCTTCAAAACATTATAATATATTTATTAAGGAATAAAAAATATGACCGAAAATTTAGACTACAAAAAATATAAAAACGCCAAGGCTTATTTATCCATAATAATTCCGGCCTACAACGAAGAAAAAAGAATCAAACAGACTATAATCGCTTTAAGGTCGTATCTGAAGCCCAGAAAATATATTTACGAAATTATAGTCGTGGACGACGGAAGCACGGATGGAACTTTAAGCGTGCTTAAAGATACCCTTTCGGCCGATTTAAGAGTCATTACTATCACTAAAAGCGGTAAAGGCGCCGCGGTTAAAGAAGGTGTTATGTCCGCGGATAAAGAAAGCGAATATGTTTTTTTTATGGACGCGGATTTATCGACCGACCCATCCGAAATCGGGGCTTTTATCGACATATTCAAAGAAGAATCGGAAACGAACGTTATAATAGGTTCCCGCTATCTGCCGGAAGGCTCGGTTATAATTCAGCCTCCTTTCAGAAATCTGGTAGGCAGAACATTCAGCCTGATTAAATCAAAACTCCTCGGAATAAATTTCTTCGACTCGCAGTGCGGATTCAAGGCGTTCAGGATGCAGACCGCAAAAAAGCTTTTTGCAAAATCCGAAATAAAAGGCTTTTCGTTTGACGTCGAAATACTTTATATAGCCCTTTTGAACGGCATAAAAGTAAAAGAAAAGAGCGTGAGCTGGCATCATAAGCCGGGAGGACACGTAAATTTAATTGCCGATTCGATACCTATGTTAATAGAACTTTTTCAGATATTCTTAAATAGAAACAAGTATTTTTTATAAATTTTCCGGATCGAGATGGCTTTTAAGAAATTAGACAAATCTTTTTACGTCAGGGAAGACACGGTAAAAATCGCAAAGGAACTTATTGGGAAATATTTATTGACAGATATCGGCGGGGAAGGAATTACCGGAGGAAAAATAGTCGAGACTGAAGCATATTTAGGGGTAATAGACAAGGCATCCCACGGGTACGGCAACCGTAAAACCGAAAGAAATAAAAATCTTTATAAAGAGGGCGGATATGCCTACGTTTATTTTATCTACGGAATGTATTATCTGTTTAACGTAGTAACCGGCATGGAAAATAACGCCGACGCCGTTTTAATAAGGGCAATAGAACCGGAAATAGGCTTAGATATCATGATGACGAGAAAAGAAAAAGCTAAATCCGGAAAATCTAAACTAAAAAATAAAACAGATAAAAATAAAACTTCCGTCGGGTTATACAGGATTACATCCGGTCCCGGTCTTTTAACTGTCGCTCTCGGAATAGATTTAAGGCATAACGGCATTACGGTCTGCGAAAATAATAATAATGATAATATAGATAATAAAAAAAAGAAACTGGATATCTGGCTTGAAGACAGGAATAAAAATATAACGGCGGAAGATATTATCAAAACGCCGAGAATAGGCGTAGGCTACGCCGCAGAACACGCCTTACTGCCGTATAGGTTTAAGTTGAAAGGAAATAATTGGGTCAGCAGATAAAAGCGAATTTTATATATTGCATTAACCCCCCGACCCAAAATAAAATAAATAAAATCTTGAATAAAAGTTATTTCTTTTTTGTCGATGGTTTCTTTGTTTCTTTTTTTATCGGCTTATTTGCCATTGTATTCACCTCCGGTTATTGAGTAGGAACCATTTATATGTTTCCTTAATTCCTTCGCCAAAATCAGTTTCCGGTATAAAATTCATATCTTTTTTAATTTTATCGTAATTCAAACAGCTTGTTTTCTGTTCGCCGAGTTTAGCGGGTCCGTGAACCTCTTTATATTTATTATCGAAATTTTTATTAATTTCTTTAAATAAATCGTTCACGCTGAGCTCTATAGAGGTGCCGACATTATATATTCCGATTTTATCCGTATTTTCCAGCGATAAAATATTCGCCTTAACGACGTCTTTAACATAAACGTAATCGCGGGTTTGATTTCCGTCTCCGTTAATGACCGGCTGTCCGCCGTTAAGCATCTTATTTAAAAAAATCGCTACGACTCCGGCTTCTCCGTGAGGATTCTGCCTCGGACCGTAAACGTTTCCGTAACGAAGGGATACATATTTAAGTCCGAATACTTCGCTGTAATAATTTAAAAATTTATCCGTTGCAAGTTTTGCTATTCCGTAAGGAGACAGCGGCCATTCCGGGTGGTTTTCGGGAGTAGGCCTGTCGTCCGTATCGCCGTATATAGCGCCGCCCGTAGAAGAAAAAATAAATTTCTTTACCTTGATATCGTTGGAAAGATTAATAAGATTTAACGTCCCCATAATATTGGTACGGGCATCGAACAGAGGGTCCGAAACAGATTTTCTGAGGTCTATCTGTGCCGCAAAATGATACACTATTTCCGGCAATTCTTCCGCAAATATTTCTTCAATTTTTTTAAAATCGGTAATATCGGCTTTTATGAATTTTGATTCGGGATTAATATTGTATTCAAACCCGGTCGAAAGGTTGTCGATTATAACGACGCGGTTTCCCTTCGCTATAAGTTCGTCCGCAACGTGGCTTCCGATAAATCCAGCCCCGCCCGTTAAAAGTATTTTCAATATATTACCCTCTATTTTTTAGCGGACGTACGTAAGCCATTTTTCGTATTTTTTACTCCCGCCCTTCACTATGTTAAAAAAGGTCTTCTGAAGTTCAAGGGCAATCTTCCCGGCTTTTCCTATGCCGATTTTTCTGTCGTCTATTTCCCTCACCGGAGTGACTTCGGCGGCGGTTCCCGTTAAAAAAACCTCGTCGGCGATATAAAGTTCGTCTCTGGTTACTCTTTCTTCTTTAATCTTTAAACCCATTTCATTTTCCATAACTTCGATAACGCTGTTCCTTGTAATGCCGGGCAATACGGAAGACAGCGGCGGAGTTTTAATATAACCCCCGGAATAAACGAAGATATTTTCGCCGCTCGCCTCGCAGACAAAACCGGAAGTATCCAGCATTATAGCCTCGTCGTAACCGGCGTTAACGGCCTCTTTTTTAGCAAGAATCGAATTTATATATTGTCCGGTAGATTTGGACATGCCCATAAAGGTATTTACGTGAAACCTTGCGTAAGAGGATACTTTGGCTCTTATACCGTTTTTGAGGGCTTCCTCTCCCAGATATGCCCCCCAGTACCATGCGGAAATCGACACTCTAGTATCGTAATTTTTTATGAATATGCCGAGTCCGCCTCCGTCTCCTATGAAGATAAGAGGTCTTATGTAACATTCTTTAAATTTATTTATTTTAACTGTTTCTATAATTGCTTTTTTAATTTCTTTCTTATCGTAAGAAACGGGTATCTGGAGAATATGACAGGAGTTATAAAGCCTGTCGATATGCTCGTCGAGTCTGAAAACGGCAGAACCCCCTTTTTTTATTTCATAGCATCTTATCCCTTCGAATGCGCCGAGACCGTAATGCAGGGAATGGCTGTTTACGGAAACCTTGGCGTCTTCATAATCGACGAATTTACCGTCGAGCCATACTTTTGAGCCTTCAAAAGGACTGCCGCTTTTCTTGCCGGCTGCTTTTTTGCCTTTCATAATTTTTCTCTCTTTTAGAATTAGATTTGTATTTATATTTATATATTGTCCATATGTGCTTTATTATATTATCATTTGCCGAAAGCGTCCGCAATAGATTTTTTATAATCCTGGTATAAAATGCCTTTTTCTGTTATTATTGCGGATATGAATCTGTTTGGAGTAACGTCGAAAGCGTAATTTAAAGCCTTTGCGTTTTCCGGCGCAATCCTTTTGCCGAATACCGTGAGAACCTCTTCCATATCCCGTTCCTCAATAGGAATTTCATCGCCGGATTCAAGATTTATATCTATCGTAGAAAGCGGGGCGGCTACGTAAAACGGAATATTGTTTTCCTTGGCCAGAACGGCGACCTGATAAGTGCCTATTTTATTTGCGACGTCTCCGTTAGAAGCTATTCTGTCTGCGCCTACTATTACGGCGTCGATTTTGCCTTTTCTCATTAAAAGCCCCGCGGAATTGTCGGCGATAAGAGTTACGGGTATCCCGTCTTCCATCAGTTCCCATGCCGTAAGCCTCGCTCCCTGAAGAAACGGCCTTGTTTCGTCCGAAATAACCGATATTTTTTTATTTTGCGAAACCGCCGCCCTTATTACTCCCAGCGCGGTACCGTAACCGGCGGTAGCTAACGCTCCGGCGTTGCAGTGGGTCAGAACGTTGAAACCGTCTTTCAAAAGCGCGGCTCCGTACCGTCCCATATTTTTGTTGATTTCTATGTCTTCGTCGTAAACCTTGAGAACTTCGGCTCTTATGCGGCCTACTATTTCTTTTAAATCGGTTCCGGTTTCTACAAGCCCCTTAATCCTGTCAACCGCCCAGCCGAGATTGACGGCGGTCGGCCTTGCCGAGAACATAAAACCGGCTATATCTAAAAATTTATTTTTAAACGTTTCGTAAGTGTTTACTTCCGGTAAATCAAGGAGGGATTTTGCGCCTAAATACAAACCGAAAGCCGCGGAAACACCTATTGCGGGAGCGCCCCTTACAATCATATCTTTTATTGCGTCGTAAACTTCCTTATAAGTTTTTAATTCGACGTAAATTATTTCGAGCGGAAGTTTTCTCTGGTCGAGCATTTCTACGACGTCGTCGTCTCTTAATCTTAGGGTATAAAAAGCCACTTTATGCCTCCGTATAATAAAAACTTTAAAAATTTATATCGACAGCTTCGACTATTTGCTTAACTATCTTCGGGTGCAATATCTTATTTGAATGAAACGGAACAACTACCCTAACATTTTTCTTTATATATATCCTATGGCTGCCCTTACTCCTGATTAATTCAAATCCGGCTTTTAATAATAAGGATTCGGCTTCATCAGGCGTTAATTTTGGAAGCTTAGGCAACATTCACCTCTAAAGAAGCGGTAAGAATTTCTTTGCTTAAATATTTTTTTCTTTCAACCTTGGTCAATGTTTCCAAATATAACTCGATAGCTTCTTTAATATTGTCTATTACTTCTTCATAAGAATCGCCTTGCGTCTGACATCCTTTAAGTTCAGGGCAATATGCGTAATAACCGTGTTCGTCTTTTTCGATAATTATAGCAACTTTATATGGCATAAATCAGCTCCTCCCGCTTTTATAATTCTCGATATTTTTTTGCAATATCTCGTTCACTTTTTTAGGATTGGCTTTGCCTTTAGTTTTTTTCATCGCTTCTCCGACAAAAAAGCCGAATAATTTATCTTTCCCGCCTATAAGGTCGGCAAATTCTTTCTGATTTTCGTTAATCGCCTGTTTTACTATTTCTTCGATGCCTTTGTCGTCCGAAACCTGGGCAAGATTCTTTTCTTTTATAACTTCTCCGGCTTTTTTTCCCGATGAAAGCATTTCCGCCAACACGATTTTACCTGTGTTCCTGTTAATGCTGCCGGATTCTACCGCGGTTATCAGCTCAAGAAAATCTTGGGCGTTAATAAGGCTTCTTCCCTCTCCTTCCCTTGCTTTCAGTTCCGACAGTAGTTCGTTTATAATCCAGTTAGCCAACTTTTTTATCTCGACCCTGCCGCCGTTTTCCTTTATTAGAACTTCAAAATAATGCGATATGTCTTTATCTTGAGTAAGCACTTCGGCATCGTATTCCGTCAGCTTATATTCAGAAACGTATCTGCCTCTTTTTACTGCGGGAAGCTCCGTAAGCGAATTTTTAACTTCGGATATGAACTCTTCGGATAATATCAGCGGCGGCAGATCCGGCTCCTCAAAATACCTGTAGTCGTGGGCCTCTTCTTTTCCCCTCATAGGCCTCGTGAGATTTTCTTTAGAATCGTAAAGCCTTGTTTCCTGAACAACTTTCCCGCCGCTTAAAACGACGTCTATCTGTCTTTCTATTTCATATTCTATGGCTTTTTCGACGAATTTAAAGGAATTTACGTTTTTAACTTCGGCTCTAGTCCCGAGTTGAGGGTCTCCTTTACGCCTTACGGAAACGTTAGCGTCGCACCTGAAACTGCCTTCCTCCATATTTCCGTCGGAAACCCCAAGATACACGAGTATTTCCCTAAGCGCTTTCAGATAAGCGGCGGCTTCCGAGGCCGAGTTTATATCAGGTTCGGAAACTATTTCCACAAGGGGGGTGCCGGCTCTGTTTAAATCCACATAAGACTGATTTCCTATATGAATTAATTTTCCGGCGTCTTCTTCTATATGAAGCCTGTTTATTCTTATTTTCTTTTCTCCGCCGCCGGTTTCGATATTCAAATAGCCGTTTG
>JAJYZM010000019.1 GCA_021799935.1 bacterium
TAGCTGCGTTGACGGCAGATTGAACTTTTGAAAGCGCTACTTGAAGTTTTGCTATGCTTGTCATAGCTTTGCCTATACCGGTAAGCGCTTTAGCTTTTGACATCATGCTTTGAAAACCTTGATTTATGGAAGTAGCCAGACCGAACGGTCCTGGTGCATTAGCAAGTGGCGTAATAGCTTCTAAAGCTTGACCTGCTGATTCCATTGCGCTGCCGGCGTCCCCTATTGCACTTGCGGCGTTAACCACGCCGGAAATTGACGGTACGACAAATGCGTAAGCGTTTCTCGTGTTGACAAGCGATAAAGTATAAAATGCAGTAAAAAAAATAATCATCATAATAATAAAAGTTTTTTTAAGGATTTTCATTTTTTTTGCCTCCTTATAAAAATTTGATTAATAATATATAAAAAACTATAGCTCCGACAATAACAAACCATGTTTTTAAACTTAATTCTCTTTGAAACTGTTTGCTATCGTCCATCATCGATTTAATAAATTTTTTATTATCCTGAAAAAGATTTTGGATAAATAATTTGTCTCCATCCGTTAAACCTTCTTCAATTCCGGAAATATTTTTTAGATTATCATTTATAAATTTACTGAGAGAGTTTTTGAATTCTATATTTTGATTTTTTAAATCTTTTATCTCTTGAGCCAATGTCTCAAATCCTTCTTTACCTTCGTCTAATTTTTTTTCCCATTCTTTTAAAAAGGAAAGGTCTGTTTTATCATTTTCTTTAGTTTTATAAACGTATTGTTTTAATAAATTATTTACGAGTTTTGATTTATTTTCTTCACGTCCTATTTTATCTATTAGGTCGCCGTCGATTCTAAAAGTTATATGTTTTTTTTCCATAAAAAATTCCTTTTAAAAAATGTGCCACGTGTGCCACAAAAACGTGCTATTTTGTTAATACATCGCAAATTCACTAAATTAGCATATCTACGACCTACTGTGCCACATTGTGCCACAAATAAGCCCTGTATTTATGCGGCTTTCACATACTCGGTGTGCGGGGGTGTGAAAGCATAGGTGCTGTAAATTTAATAAGTAAAATTATCAACAAAATACCTTAAAATAATTTAATAAAATATGCGAAGCACTCTATATAAAAGTTTTTGTTTTTAATCTAACAAAATGTATTTATTCTATATAAAAGTTTCATTATAATTAAAATCGTTTTTCACTATATCGTTTTTTATTTTTTTAAAATAAATTCCGCGAAGCGGCACTTTCTAATTAACCGTTATTGCTAAAATCTAAAATGCTTCTGGTGCTGAACATGTTTTATCCCCGCAGGTTCGATTTTTTGTTTTACCGGTTCAATCTTTTTTTCTAAATCCGGATTATTTTTTTCGCCTTTTCCTTTGCCATAATTTATTTTTTCGGCAGTCATACTGTCTATTTGTTTATCCTCTTTTTTAGCCGTTTTAAATAAAGTTTCTTTATCGGTCGTAAAAATTTCTACGTTTAATCTTGCCCTTGAAACTTCCACGTACATTTCGTTTTTAGTCGTTCTATCTGCATACATAATGGCTTCATTTTTTGTGCCTCCCTGCGATTTAAAGGACGTTAAAGCATATGCATGCGTGAAGTAATTATAATTTGCGGTATTAAAACTTATAATCTCTTCCGGTTCATTCCGATTAGCAATATTAACGTCTAATTTATAATTTCCGCCGCCGAGAGCTTCGATATTTTTAATGTGTCCGGTTTTGCTGTTTCTTACGCCAAGTACGTAATCGTTCTGCAAAAAAACTATTTTATCGTTTACGGCAAAATCCCTGTCGGCTTCTACATATACTTTATTGCTTTTATTTGCCTGCATATTTATCTCTTTGCCCGAATAAACATTTACAGCGCCAATTAAACGGTTTTCCTTATCCACGTTTTTAACTTCGTAAGCGTGTTTGCCTTTAACGACTATATCTCCAGATTCATAATTCCAAACGTGATTTTTGTCTTCATCGCCTATATTCTTAGATTCTCTGACTCTTATTTTAACTTCTTCCTTATTGACTTTGCCCAAGTCTTTGAGCTTTTCCCTTGCGATTCTGTTAAGTTCTACTCTATCCTTATTTTTAGCGGTAAGCATAAACATGTTGTCTATATCTTCGGCCGAAACAAATTTATCGGTCATTTTTTGGAATAATTCGTCTTTGTCTTTTATCTCGTGAATTTTTTGTTTTTCGTCAAACATCTTCAGCCCTTCGTTTATATGACCGTCCGCTATGGTTCTTACCGCCTCTTTTAAGAACGGATCTTTTTGTCTGATAGATTCTTTTAGTTCAATAATCGTTACGTCGTTTGATTTTTGCATTTTTTCAAACATTCCGCCCGCACCTATGGATTTTATCTGCTTTTTATCGCCTAGCAGCACTGACCTTGCATTTTCTTCTTTGGCTATGGCCGTAACCTCGTCCAATTTCGGAGTTGAAATCATGCTTGATTCATCCATTATATAAATCCTTTTTCCGGCAGTATCTTCAAACTCTTTTTTGATTTTGCCTTCAAGAACGAATTTTTCGACTGTTTTCGTAGACTCTATTCCGCCCTGCCTGGCAATTTCTTCTACGGCAACGGCAGTAGTAGATAATCCTACTATCTGTATCTGCCTTTTTTCCGAAATATCTTTAAACGCTTTTAATAAGGTAGTTTTTCCGGTTCCTGCGTCTCCTTGTATGACTATAAAACCGTTTTTTGACGTAAGCAAGGCTTCAAGAGCTCTTTTCTGGTCGTTAGTAAATTTAAATTCTTTACCTTCAATTTTAAATTTTTCGTTCATCATATTTTCGTAGTCGTTAATTTCCTTTATTGCTGAGTTTTTTTTTACTATTTCCTCGAATTTTCCTGAACTCTCTTTTGCCCTGAATATAATATTTTTCTCGGACCTTCTTATTTCCTTAGTCGTGTATGCGTCATGGCCTATTTTTATAAACTCTTTATGTTTAATCATATCCTTAATCGCTTTTTCTATCGGTTTTTCCGCATATCCTTCTTCGTTGAAAATTAGATTTTCGCTTATTAAATACTGCTTGGCATAAGATTTTAAAGCTAAATCGGAAAAATAACTTTTATTTTCCGTTAATTTTCTGCCGGCTGTTTCTACTGCTTTTTTAATTTCGTCTTCGGTTGCTAGCCTTGCAGGTTTTATGAAATTTGCATTTATTTCCTGCTGCGGACTTTCTTTTATCCATATTTCCCTTAGTTCTTCGAGAGTTTTAAGATTATCTTTTTTGTTTCTCGTGGAAAGATTCGCCATTTCTTTAAGTTCCGCGTCAGACTTATCCGGCATTTCTTTTTTTAATTTTTGAAATTCC
Organism: bacterium; assembly: GCA_021799935.1. Next base: position 3,323 of record JAJYZM010000019.1, read on the forward strand.
GATTCTATTTCCTTGGATCTCTTCGAGAAAGTCTCTATAGTAGATTCCTTTATTCCGTCAAGTTCGAAGAAAAAGTTTTTATAATCTGTTATATTTATCTTAATACCGGTTTCCATAAGTCCGTTAGCAAGAGATTCGCGATACATTTTCCCTATTTCTATTTGAAGATTTAAGACGTCGCCCCAGTCTATCGAATATTCTTTTCCGTTTACGAAAACCCTGTTGGCCACGACGACGTGATTATGCAAATTAGGATCGCCCGCCCTGGACGAATGTTCCATAAATGCCGCCCATTCAATTTTTTCAGGATATACATATTCGAATTTTCTTCCTTTGCCGCTGCCGTGTGAAAGTCTGGTCGGTATAACGTGCTGTTCGACGTATTGCATGGTTGAACATACAGCATTTTGATGTATTTCAAGAAGTTTCCTCCTTAATTCTTCATTTTGCGTTACCTCTGTTACAACCGAAAAAGATTTAGGAGCTGTAAAAGTAAAATCTCTTGCCGAAATTTCTTTATCCGGAAGCCACGCTTTAAAAAGTTCTTCCGTAACGGTCTCTCCTGTTAATTTATTGCCTCTACCGCCAAAAAAAGACTCAGGTTGCTTAACGATGTATCCTTTTTCCTCTTCTTTGAAGAAATATCCTATTGCCTGTTCTTTATTATATTTTTCGGTCGTAAACATTATTAATTCCTTATTAAATTAGCTTATTTTTTTATTACTCAAATCCGCGTCATTACTGCCTTTGTCCGAAAACGAAACGATTTCGTTTTCGGTGGTTTTAAATAGGTTTTATTTTTTTATCTAATTCGTGCGAATAACGAATACTTCCAATTTTTCTTTTGAATTTGTTTGCCGTTGCTTTAGTGTCTAGTATTAGTGTTAGCAGTTCGTCTAAGTTTGCTTCATCAATCAAGCCGTCATCACATAATTTTACGAAGTCGCAATTTAGGTTCTTTGATTCTTCCTTAATTTCGTCGATGTTCATAATAATAAGTTTTTTTATTAATTCTTTTTTCTCTTTTTGCATTTTTTACTCTCCTTTAATTTTTAGAATTTATTTTTACTGTCCGAAATTCGGACACTTCGTTCTAACCAGCTTCCTAACTGAGTTTCCAATCATGCTGCGTTTTTTATGTTTGCTTCTTCTTTGTTTTTATTAATGTTGTTTAGGATAATTGTGATTATATTATCTTTAACCGTTATTTCGAGAGATAGTATATCGGCCAACATCAAATTTAAATTTTCAATAACTAAAGCCGGTTTTTGCTCTTCGGGAATGTCTGCCGCATGAGCAATATTTTTAATTATTGCAAAATACTCAACCACAGAACCAAAAAGTTCTTTAATCTCATAAAAACTGGATTTCAGACAATCTTCCGATTCGTCTGTTTCTTTTTTTATGCTTCTTTTTTCTTTTACTTCTTTTATTCCTTTTTCGGTTTTTAGCAAGTAATTTTTGATTTCTCTTTCTAATTCAGGATTGTCAGTGTTAATAATTTTTGATACTGATGAATTAAAGTATATTTCGTTTGTCTTTATAATGTCGCTTGCCACTGCATTTATCAGAAAAATTGATTTTATTGTGGCCGCCGTATTTTTCTTGTTTTCTTTGATATCTTTTTTTATGCTGTCTAAATTTTCCTTGATTAATTCGATAAGGTTATCGATATCAGATTTAAAATTTCTGAATGATTCTTGCGTTGTCATTTTTTATACCCCCTTTTAGAATTAATTATGTTTTATTTTTTTTGAAGCGGAAAATTTTAAAATTTTTCCGCTTGTATTTAAAACTGTATTTAAATATGTATTTATACGCACCAAATTATTTCGACCAAATGCTACACGGTATCGACCAAATGCTACACGGTATCGACCAAATGCTACACGCCCACCCCTAATATCGACCAAATGCTACACAATAATATTTTTATTTGTTTGAAAAATATAACCATTTTCTATTGTAATTCCGATATTATTCAATTTATTTTTGTCGCTTAGTATTTCTCTTCTTCTATTTCTTAGTTCTTCATTTGTTATTTGGCCGGCAACACTAGTAATTATTGTATCTATTTTCCATTTATTGATTTTTGGACCTGAATTTTTCGAATGTGATAAAATAAAACGAACCACGGCCTGCGTTATTCCATGACGTAAAGCAGCAATAGGTTGCGGGTCGTAGTCTATCCATACATCCTTCTGAACCAGTTTACAAAAAGCTTTTCCGAGGTCCACTCTCCAGATTGGCCGTTCTCCGCCTAGAGGATTACGTTTTGTTATATAGCTTCCATCTGATTTCTTTGCAAAATCAATATTGTCGATAAGTCCACCTATACACTGCAAGCTCAGAGGTTCAATTATCTCAATCACGGCAGACCTAAGGTCAGTTAATATATTTTTAAGGTCTTTCTGCCTAGATCTACGCTTTATTTTTGCCGGATCGACCAATAATTTAATTCTTCCGTCTTCTATTTCATAATCATAAGGAGTTCGCTCCTCAAATTCATGACAAATTGCTTCGAAGACATCGGCATGTTGTTGCCCTAGCCTTGCCTTTATTCTAATTTTGCCCCATTTAGTTTCTATGGTTGTATTGATTAGTTCAGGCCGACGTGTGGGCTGGAATATTCCGATTTTATGTTCTCTTCCTGTCGCCGTCGGTAGACTTTTGTCATGTCCACATGGTTGTTTCTCTTTTTTTTCTGTTTTCATAATTTTTTTCTTCTTTTTTATGATTAATGTTAATGTGGTTATATCTGCCATTATTATTGTCATACACATACAGAACATCTTGCGTATCTTCGCCTATTCTTGACATTTTAGCTGGGTGCAATAGTATATATTTCCGCATATTTGCGCTTAATTTTTTACGCCCCAATGACCATTTATTTTCGTTTTTTTCATTTTCATCCGCAAAGAGCATAGCATATATGTAATCGCTGTCATACTGGATATTTCCATCCTCTTTCATTGATTTAAGGAATGTTATATCATCGAAACTCTTTAATTGTTTTAATTCTCCTATGCCTTGATTATTTAAGGCCGACAAAAAACAAAAACAAACATCTTGGTTAGATCTTATTTCGTCAAGTTTAGCGTAAATATAGCTTGTGTATTTTTTTAGAAGGTCGGAAGGCCTGATATCATTAGCCTGCAAACGACGTGCGAACATCTGTAGGTAGTCAATTACAACCAATATCTTTTTATTTTTAAATTTTTCTATTCCGGCAGTTATATCGGCAATATCCGGATTATGTAGCATATAAAGGCTTTCGTTGTTTATATTTTTCTTTTTAAGTCTTAGCCCAAACTCATTAATTCCACCCTCAAATACGCAATAAATACTAATGCAGTCTTCTTGTTTTGCGTGAACGTCTGCTATTTCTATCGCAAATTCGGTTTTTCCGGCCGATGTTGCGCCAGCAATTGTGAATATAGCTCCGTATTGAACTTTTACGCCGAATATATTTTTTTCTTTTATTGGTTTGATTTTTTGAATTAATTCACTGGTTATAATTGGTTCTTTTTTGGCTATATATAGTTTTTGTAATGACTCAATATAGTCTTCATATTTAATTTTACTATCTCTAAAATCGTTAGTTAGGGATATTATTTGGCGTTTATTGGAATTTTCTTTTATTTCTTTAATGTATGTGTCTACATTCAATAATGCACTAGGAAGATCCATTAATTCGAGAATATAGTCTTCGTATCCAGAACCGACAAAGCTTGTTAAGTCTATTATCTTTTTAGAATTATAGTTTTTTTTAATTACTGCGAAAATTTCTGCGTTTCGTGAATCGTAAAAATCGGAAGGCGTGAGCATTGCGGCTTGGTTCATGGTATTATTGTCTATAATAATTGCAGCCAATAATGCCTGCTCCGCCATTATGTTAGCCAGAGCAGGTTGTTGCAGTTGGATGGAATTAATTTTCTTTTTCATTTTTATTTTTCTCACAAATGTGATTTTTTCTTTTTTCATTATTTTTGTCGGTTTTGTAATTGAATTGTTCTTTAGGGATGTACCATCTGCGCATGTTTGCTATTTTTGTGGCCTTTATTTCATTGTTTTTTATTTTTTTAAGGATTGTTAATCTTGATACGCCAAAAATCTGCATAAGATTGTCAACTGTATAATAATTATCCATTTTTTATCTCCTCTTGTTATATACAAGTATATCTTGTTATATATTTTTTTTTATTGTTTGTCAATATTTTTTTTTATATAATTTAAAAATGGCAAAAAAGAAAGAAATAGAAGTAATCGATTTTAATATTCAAATTGGGCAAAAGTTAAAGCAACTAAGGAATAATTACGGGACATCCCAGAAATCACTTGCCTATTATTTAGGGGTAACACAACAAAATATTGCTCATTATGAAACAGGGGCAATTGGTATTCCTTTTTCGGTAATAGTTAAAATTTGCGCGTTTTTTAATATATCAAACATAAATTATTTTATTGAAGAATCACAAAGCCTTGATGAAGAAATAGCTTATTATGGAATAAATATTTATGACTACTATAATCCGATGTTTCTTTCATTGCTGAATAATTTTAAAAATCTTACCCAAGAGGAAAAAGAAAAAACGGAATTTTCCAAGGTCTATTATAAAAATCCAATAGGAATTATTTATTTATTGGGATTTATCAATTACCCTTTATATGAACACTGGAATAGACGTAAGGCTGCATTAAAAGAATTATATATGTCCGGCGAAAAAAAAATTATCGAATATTTAAATAATAACCTTATTAAATATTTTGAAACACATAGCATTAATGTTCCTGAGGATTTAGGATTTGTAGATTTGTCATTTTTTTTATTGGATAAATTAAACGAAATTTATTCTGCCGCAAATTTCTCAAAAACTCTTGATTATATAATATTAAACGATATTATAGATAAAACATATTTGCTTTATACGCATATTAAAAAAATAAGATTGGAACTTGATTGTCAGTATAAAAAATATGTAAGTCGGTTTGAACCATATAGGGAGTTTATTGCAACTTATAAAATAAACGATGAAAATTTAGAATTTAATATAAAAGCTTATAAATTTTTCCATGGAGGTAATGTTGGAATTATTAAAGACATATCCAAAATGAGTATAGAGGAAATTTTTTCTACACCAGTTGATAAATTTAAACTTGACTGCATTCAAAGTATTCATGGCGTGGAAATTGCGAGAAATCAGAAAGGTAATATTATTGTAATATTAACGGAGTTGGAAGAAAATACACAAGGAATTTCTGTTACTAACTTTTTTGAAGAAATTGCAACGATTGTTTATAATAATTTATTACAAGATGTTAATCCAAAAAATATAAAATGGATAAGACATTATCAAAAGATATATACCCCTCAAGACCAACATCCCTACGATGAAGTTTTTTTGAACTTTAAAAAAAGAGGTATTTTTAGTAAAGAAATAATTTATCCTAATGGCATTTGGCAATCAAAAAAGATAGGCGGGATAATAAGCGTCTTTGCAGAAACAGAAAAATATAAAGATTATGATTTTACACCCATAAAACCCATAAAAAAAATAAAAAAAGGAAATAAAGATGACCGACAAAAACTTGATTAAGCTCGAGACTGTCCAGGACAAAATAATCGACATTCGGGGAGAAAAAGTTATCCTCGATAGTGATGTAGCTGTGCTATACGGCGTCGAAACGAAAAGAATAAACGAAGCTGTCAAAAACAATTCTGATAAGTTTCCGGAAGGTTATGTCTTAGAACTCGATAAAAACGAATGGAACGGATTGAAGTCGAAATTTTCGACTTCAATAAAAGGCGGTAAAGTTAAGCTTCCGACCGCCTTCACCGAAAAAGGCCTATATATGCTTGCAACCATAATCAAAAGTCCCAAGGCGGTCAGGACTACATTAGACATTATAGAAACATATGCCAAAATGAGGGAACTATCAAGAAGTATGTCAAAATTACCGACCGCCGATAAAGCCGAACAGAAATCAATTATGGAAAAAGCGGCAGACGTCCTGGGAGATATACTCGATGGAGCTCTTGAGACAACCGGCAGCGAGACGACTCTCGAATTAAACCTTGCGGTCATAAAGGTAAAACACACGGTAAAAAAGAAAAAGAAATAAAATGCAGTATGAAAAATCCTTTCAAATTTGACCGTAAAAGCCTTTAATTTTACATTTAGGTATAAAACCATTAACCATAAATTAAAAACGCCTTAAAATCGATTTTAGAGCGTTTTATCGTTTATTAAATTTTTCTCATAAAGGAGCTTCGATTTGCGGTTCTCACCTTATAGGCAGGAACTATATAAAAATATATCGATATAATGTGCCTGCGTAACGATATAACGTTAGACTAACGTTATACAACGGTTTTAATTTTATGCAACGATTTTGCAACGCTGCATAGTAAAATATAGCAAAATTTAGGTATTTAAGCGGAATTGTCGGAATTGCGGAAAAGCTTATAAATACTATAACTTCAGGCGGAAAGTCGGTTTGTTAAAAGTTATTGAGATTCTCTCTTAATCAGTAGGTCCCCGGTTCGATCCCGGGACAGCCCACCAGTAAAATAAAGACTTTGCGGTAG
>JAJYZM010000020.1 GCA_021799935.1 bacterium
CGAATATCGGATAGCCTATTCTTATATGAGGAACTTTAGCCTCTCTTGCCGCAAACTTGCCGTGCGAAGGGCCTATTAACATATCTACCGGCGAAGTCATCACTAAAGACCTTAAGTGCCATAAATCTTTATCTATATAAACTTCGCCCTCATTTTCCGAATAAGCGGAAAATAAATCTTCTATTTCTTTCTTAAAATCTTCCGTACCGTTTGAACATAAAACATATTTCGGTATTCCGCCCATTTCTAAGAGATAGCTCGTAAGCCCTACAAGCATATCGGGGTCGCCGAATATAGCAAATTTTTTTCCGTGAATATACTGCTGTGCGTCGGTCATAGAATCTACCGCCTTTCCTCTTTCATCTTCAATTTCTTTCGGAATTTCCATACCGGAAATTTCGGAAAGCGCCATTAAAAATTCATCGGTGTAGTTTATTCCTACTGGACTCTTGACGACTCTTACGTCCTGGCCGAATTTCTCTGAAAGCATTGCGGCAGTCTTTTTTGTAGAATACTTTTGCAGAGCGATAGTTGCTTTATTGTTTACGCAATTTTTAACGTCTTCTAATTTCGTAGCACCGTCTGGATACATTTTATATTCGCCGTTTAAAGGACTGTCTAATGTATTAGAATAATCGGCAAGAACAAGAAAATTACTTCCGAATATTTTTAAAATTCTTTTCACTTCGTTAATATTTCCTATGGTAGCGTCGAAACCCGGAATTATATTTATAATATCCGTTTTGGCGGCATCCGTCTTTTTGCCTAGAGTTTCGATTATCGCATTAAGCATACTGTCGTATCCTTCCAGATGCGAGCCTGCAAAGCTCGGCGTATTTGCATACGGCGCAGATATATCTTCGGATAAATAACCCTTTTCTCTTGCATTGCCTACGATAGAACCAAGGTCGTCCCCGATAATTTCCGACATACACGTCGTAGATATCGCAAACATTTTCGGCTTATATAGAGCGGTAGCATTTTTGAAACCTTCTAATCCGTTTGCCTGTCCACCGAAAACCGCACCGTCTTCGGTTAAAGACGTGCAAACCGCCGCAAAAGGCTCCCTGAAATGGCGGGATAAATTATTTCTATAATAGGCGACGCACCCGTGGGAACCGTGAACGAAAGGCATAGTATCTTCAAAGCCTGCGGCGCAAAGTACCGCTCCAAGCGGCTGACACGCCCTTTCGGGATTTATTACTATTGCTTTCCTGTTGAAATTTTTTTCTTTATATTCCTCGGTATTCATCCAGTCTTTTATCTTTTTAACCTCTTCTTTTTCCATAATCAAACCTCCGGTATAATTTTAATAACAAGTATTTATAGGGCTTCTGGATTCCTGCTTACGCAGGAATGACAGGAGTTCTTCATTTTATTTCTTTTATTTTTTCCATGACGGCTTCACTAATTTCCATGACGGGCTGTTTACAGCAAGATCCATATCTTTCGCAAATATTTCAAATCCGTCGTAACCGTGGTAGGGTCCGGAATAATCCCATGAGTGCATCTGTCTGAACGGTATCCCCATTTTCTGGAAAACATATTTTTCCTTTATGCCTGAGGCGACTAAATCGGGCTTAAGCCTGTTTGCAAGTTCGACGAATTCGTATTCGTTCATATCGTCGGCAACTATTGCTCCGTTTTCTAATTCTTTCGTAGTTCTTTCATAATCGTCGGTATGGGCAAACTCATATGCCGCAGATACGACTTTCATTCCTAAATCTTCATAAGCTCCGACTATATGACGCGGCCTTAAACCTCCGACTAATATCATTACTTTTTTGCCTTCTAATCTCGGACGGTATTTATCTATGACCTCCTGCATTTTTTGTTCATACGACTTAATAACTTCTTCGGATTTTTCCTGAATGTTTTCGTCGAATAATTTTGCGATGCTCCTTATGCTCTCTTTTATTTTGGTAGGACCGAAAAAATTATACTCAATCCACGGTATGCCGAATTTTTCTTCGAAATGCCTCGCTATATAATTCATCGACCTGTAACAATGCAGAAGATTATAATTTACCCCGTGAGTTATCTTCATTTCCTCTATGGAACCGTCTCCCGACCAGTGGGCAACAACGTTTAAGCCCATTTCTTTAAATATTTTCATCGACGACCAGACATCCCCGCCGATATTATAATCGCCGAGTATTGCTACATCATAAGGGGTCTTTTTACTTTCGTCTATTTCTCCAGTTCCTACGACAAAATCCCTTATAGTATCGTTTGCTATATGATGCCCCAGAGACTGGCTCACACCTCTGAAACCTTCGCATCTTACCGGAATAACCGGAATCTTTATTTCATCGGTCATTTTTTTCGCCACAGCCTCTATATCGTCGCCTATCAAGCCTATCGGGCATTCCGAATCTATAATTATGCCTTTTGCGGTCGGAAATAGTTCGTGTAATTCTTTTATTGCCTGCTCCAATTTTTTATCTCCGCCGAAAACGATATCTCTCTCCTTAAAATCGGTAGTAAATTGAAAAGGCATAAAATTTTCGACTCCGGGCTCGCCGTTAGCAAGATTTCTTCTCGTTCCCCAGCTGTAATGGCCGCATCCTATCGGACCGTGACTTATATTAATAACGTCTTTAACCGGTCCCCAGACAACTCCCTTTGAACCTGCATATGCGCAGCCCCTCGGCGTCATAACGCCGGGAAGGGATTTTACGTTTGATTTTGCAACGCAGGTCCCGCATGTTTCTTTATCGTTAATGCCGATATGTTCTTTTCTGTTTTTTTTGGCCTTTTCGGAATAGACGCTTATAATGTCTTCGACTATCCCTTCTTGTTCTTTAAAGTTGACTGCCATTTTAGACTCCTTTATTTATTGGATATATCCGTTATTCTTTAATATTAATTTTTAGCAAGCGGTGAAAACTTATGAAGATGCATCGTCTTGTTTTTTGGGCATACCTTCTCACAGCAGGTATCGCCTATACAGTTATCCAAGTTTTCTATTTTGACGAGCATCTTATCTCCGTCGTCTTCGAATACGTAAACTCCGCCTGGACAGACTTTAATACACCTGCCGCAGGATATGCAGTTTGCATGGTCGAATTCTATCAGAAAATGAGGAACCCATTTTACCCCGGAACGACGAGGTGCATTTACGTAATTATCTATTTCGCCGAAAAAACCGTCCATAATACTCATTGCTATCTTCCTCCTTATTCATTGTGGACAGATTTCAAATCTGTCCACGTTTTATTCTTATTTTTAAATCGAGCCCGTCCGGTTCTATATTAGAAAACCTGGTCAATCCAGCTTCCAGTAAATACTTTTTATATTCTTCCATATCTAAAGAGCAGTTTAATTTCCGCCTCAGCGATTTTACCTTTTGGGGTTTCATATGCTTAGTTAGCTCGATAAATTCGTCTTCCGGAATATTTTTTCTAAACTCGTATATAAAAATTTCCCCGCCGTGGCTTAAAACCCTGTACATCTCTTTCAGGGAATCAAACTTATTTTCTAAGCATTTATATGTTCCTTTCAGTAAAATTAAATCAAACTTTAAATTACCGAATGGAAGATTTGCGCTGTCCGCAATCATATATTTAAGCCTCGGCTCATAATAGCTCAAATAATCGGGCTCATTTCTAAAAATTCTTAGCGACCCGCCATCGGCCTCAAATTCGGAATGAAAAACATAATTATTTTTTAATTTTTTATTAAAAACCTTATTTGCATGGTTTATCATCGTAACGGATTTATCGACGCCAAAAACATAGGAATTAGGCAAAACCTCGCTTAATCTCCTTGCAATGTAGCCGGGACCGCAACCGAGATCTAAAATATTTTTAGGGATATAAGAAATATCGTTCAGAATTTTATCCACAAACGGCGCGTAGTCTTCTTCCATTTTAATTTTAGTGTCGCTCGTCGCTATATAAAGTTCTTCATCCTGAGAAAAGCTGAGGCTTTTCGACAGCTTACAGCCTAACACGGCATCTTCTTGCATTCGCATCTTAAATCCTCCTCCCGTTCGCTTAACTTTTTACTTAAATCCTCGCCTAAAAGCCCTGCGGCATCGGAACGGCACTGCCTGCAATGGTCCATTATGTTTATTCCTTCAATATCTTTGGTTATGCCCGCGACGTCTTTTCTGCTTGCGCCTTTTACGCCTATTTTATAAAAATACGATTTTTCGGCGGGAATCATAGGCATAACGTTAAATAGATATACGCCGAGTTTTTTTACCTTATCCGAAATATCTTTTATGTGAAAATCGTTGACGCCGGGTATAAGAACAGAATTTATTTTTATGGTAAAACCCTTTTTTACAGCCTTTTCTATACCGTTTATCTGCCTGTCCAATAATAGTTTTGCGGCATCTTTTTCCGTATAAACAATACCCTTATAGTTTACATACCTGTATATTTTTTGGGCTATAGACTCATCTACCGCATTAAGCGTGACGGTTACAAAATTTACTCTTTTCTCTTTAAGTTCCTCTAAATTTTCGGCTAAATCGAGACCGTTCGTGCTCATGCATAGTATAATCTCCGGAAACTCCTTTTTAACAAGTTCGAACGTCTTCATCGTATTGCGCGGCTCCGCCAAGCTATCGCCCGGACCGGCAACTGCGGCTACGCTTATATCGTTAAAAAACCTCTTTACCTCGTATATTCTATCTACGGCATCTTCGGGCGAGAGCAGACTCGACGTTACGCCCGGTCTCGATTCATTCGGACAGTCGTAATCCCTGTGGCAGTAATTGCAGGAAATACTGCAGGACTTGGCAACCGGCAAATGGACCCTTCCGTAATGTTTCGAGGCTTCTTTATTAAAACAGGGGTGTTTTTCAATTGTATTCATATATATAATTACCTTAAAATTAAACCGCCGCGTTTTTTCCGTCGGTAGTCCTTTCATATTCTTCCATGAAGCCGTATTCCATCATATGGTCTTCAAGATCCTGCATAGCCATAGGCTTTGGTATTACAAACATCTCGTTTTCTTCGATATTCTTTGCAAGCTGCCTGTAAACATCGGCCTGAGCGCAATCCTTATCAAATTCTATAACGGTTTGCTTTTTAATTTCGGCTCTCTGGACGACATTATCCCTTGGAATAAAATATATCATCTGCGTGCCGAGTTTCTTTGCAAACGCCTCGACCATATCCTTTTCATTGTCAACATTTCTTGAATTGCAGATAAGCCCGCCTATCCTAACCCCTCCTGAATTTGCGAACTTAAGAACGCCTTTGCATATGTTGTTGGCGGCGTACAGCGCCATAAGTTCTCCGGAGCAAACTATATATATCTCTTTTGCATAGGCTTCTCTTATAGGCATCGCAAACCCGCCGCAGACGACGTCGCCCAGAACATCGTAAAAAACGTAATCAAGCTCTCTTTCGTATGAACCCAGCTGTTCAAGAGTCGTAATGGACGTGATAATTCCTCTGCCCGCGCATCCCACTCCCGGCTCAGGTCCGCCCGATTCGACGCATCTTACGCCTCCGAACCCTATCTTAAAAACATCCTCTTCCGTAACATTTTCCTGCCCGACTTCTTTAACGGAATTTAAGACCGTTTCCTGACTTTTCCCGCCTAAAAGCAGTCTCGTTGAATCTGCCTTGGGATCGCATCCTACAAGCATTATTTTATTTCCGCGTTCCGCAAGAGCCGCTAAAGTATTTTGGGTCGTCGTGGATTTTCCGATTCCGCCTTTTCCGTAAATTGCAACCTGTCTCATTTGTTTAACCTCCAAATAAATTGTTTTTATTAGTTTCATTAAATTAATAATACAAAAACAAAAAACGCCGTAACTAAGTAGGGATTAAGATTATTAAATCCCTCTAATTACGGCGTCATTGCCATATGCGCTCAATTGCGCTTTATATAAAATAAATTTTTTTAAGTTAAGTTAATCTGAATTAATCTAAAAACTCCTTAATTATTTAGTTATTTAATTATTTTAATTTATATATTTTATTCATATTAAAAGTTAAAGCAATTTTTATGCCATAACATTATTAATTGGATAATCCATAAACATAGCCTTTTATCTCTTTTATAATCCGATGAAAATTATTTATTTGATTAATATTTAATCACATTTGATTAAATAAACGGCAAACAATATAAATTTTAAAAGTTCGGATAAAGTTTCTTTATATTTATAAGGTATTAAGGGTTGGCATAAATTATGCTTTTATAATCTGCATGAATAATTTAATAGACGATATAATCGTAAACGATACGACATTAAGAGACGGGGAACAAACGGCGGGGATCGTTTTTTCGATAGACGAAAAAATGCTGATAGCTAAAATGCTCGACGAAACCGGCGTGGATGAAATAGAAGCCGGCATACCCGTGATGGGAGGCGATGAAAAAAATGCGGTCAAAAAGATAAACGAATCCGGGCTTAAAGCGAAAATAATCGGCTGGAACAGGGCAAAAACGGAAGATATTTACGCATCTTTAGATATCGGACTTAAATTTATCCATGTATCGGTCCCCGTATCTAAAATCCAGATAGAATATAAACTCAAAAAAGATTTTCAATATGTCAAGGCTAACCTCATAAATATATTAAAAATATTAAATAAAGAAGGTGTAAAATATTCCGTAGGGGGCGAAGACTCTTCGAGGGCGAATTTAGAATCCGTCGCCGAGATTATTAAAATTGCGGAAGGCGAAGGGGCTTATAAATTCCGCTATTCCGATACTGTAGGCATATTAAATCCTTTAAAAATATACGAAAATATAAAAAAACTAAAAAGCGGCGGTAAATTTAAGAATATACTGCTCGAAATTCATACGCACAATGACTTCGGTATGGCTTCCGCAAATTCGATTGCCGCCATAAAAGCAGGCGTAGGTTCTTTATCCGGCAGTATTTCCGGAATAGGCGAAAGAGCCGGAAACTGCGCATTGGAAGAGGTAATCGCCTATTTTAATTTTATAGAAAATCAAAAAATTAAATTCGATTTCATAAAAGCAAAAAATCTGGCGAAATTTATAGCGAAAATAACAAAAAGACGGATTCCGGTATCTAAGCCGATATTCGGCAAAAATATTTTTTACCATGAAGCCGGAATTCATACCGACGGAGTGTTAAAGAATCCGATTAATTATGAAGCATACCCGCCGGAATATGCAGGGGCTGAAAGAAAACTTTTGCTTGGAAAACACGGCGGTTCTTCCACAATCAAATATAAACTTAATAAAATGGGGGTTCAAATAACCGGCGAAGATGCCGGGAATATGCTCGCCGCCGTAAAAGCCGAATCTGCGAAATTAAAAAGATGCTTAAGCGATAAAGAGTTATTTGTTCTATATCAAAACCGGCGGAATTATGCCTGATTCTAACCGATTTTTCTTGCAAATTTCATAAAAATTTTATATTTTATCTTTATGAACAATAAAGATAAAATCAAATTCAAAAACACTTTCGTCAAATATATCGAAGAAAAAGGCCTGCGCCATACAAAGCAGAGAGAAGCTATAGCAGATGCTTTCTTTTCCGCGGGCAGGCATATTACTGCAGAAGAACTGTTTAACGCGGCGAAGAGAAGGAATCCGGAAATCGGCTATGCAACGGTGCAGAGAAATTTAAATTTATTATGTGAAAGCGGCTTAGCCGAAGAAATAAAGATAGGAAAGCAGAAAACTAAATACGAGCAAAAATTAGGAGGCAGACACCATGACCATCTTATATGCGTAAAATGCGGACGGCTCATAGAAGTCAACGACGAGAAAATAGAAAAACTGCAGGACAAGCTTGCAAAGGCTAACGATTTTATTCCGATAAAACACAAATTGGAAATATACGGAATCTGCGGCGACTGCAAATCAAATAAGCAATAGAATTTTTATGTTAATAAATTAAAATGGAGGAATAATTTAAATATGAATACTGCAAAAAAATTAATTTACGTTTTTACGGCTATACTATTAATTGCATTTTTTGTAGCAAATAGCGGCTTGAAATCCGTATATGCAAAAAATGTAAAAAACATAAATAAAAAAGATTCCAGATATATATATCCCCCAAATCCCGATTTGGGATTTCAATAATTCTCTTTTAAGCCTAAATTCTTCATTTTAAAAAATTAAATTATAATAATTTATATTTTTTAAGGATAAATTATTAGATTTATTTATCGTAAAATAATATCGTAAAAAAATATTTAAAAATATGTAATTTTGGGCATTTTTAAACAAGCCCCTCCTGCAAACTGTTAAATGCTTACCGATAAAAAATATCTATGCATAAAATATCTTTTGTCTTAAATGTAAGAGGGCAATATATTTATCTAAATCGGTTTTTATTTTCAGGATAATATTGCCGGAATGTTTTATTATCTTGCCGGCTATATTTATAAATTTCCACCTGAATGTTTCTATCGTATGTTTTAAAAATAAAGGATTTAATAATTTCAATCTCACGAAGAGATTATAAGCTATAATACCGATACCGAAATAAACGGCATTTGCCGAATATGTTCCGCACGGCATCTTTTCCATAGAAAACCCGCTTTTAATCTCTTTATTGAAGTTCTCCGCCTGTCCTCTTTGATTATGCCAGCATAAAACGTCTAAAGGGGTTCCTTCGAGATTGGTTGCTACCGCGTGATAAAAGTATTGTCCTTCAAAGAGATCTGGCTGTTTCCTGCATTCTCTTTTTATGATAAGCCTGAAGGCTTTATACGTTTTATTCGTGCAGTGGACTACTTCTGCTACGTCAAAATCCAGTCCCTGAGGTCTTATCCATTCTTTAATAGAGCGGATAGTTTTTTTAACCGAGCTGTCTAAATCCGCAGTTATAGCCCATTTAACATTATCCTGCTCTAATATATTTATCAAAGAAGACTGATACGATGCGCTATCCGCCCTGAAATATTTTATTGTTTTGCCGTAGGGCATATTATTCTTGCATTGATTATAAAAACCTACGTGACCTAAAGCCGGGGATACGTTGCCATCCCTGAACTCGTTGTGCAGGCAGATGCCGTTTTCGAATAAAAACCCGAGCATAGGCATATAGCCTTTATTATTCTTATAAGTATATAAACAATCCCTTTTTTCCGCTACAATTTCCGTTGCGTCTATATCAAGCGTATAGTTCGTTATATCCTCTTTTTCCATTATCTTTTTTATTACCTTAGAATTTAATTTCTTTAATCCTTCGATATCTTTTTCTCCTGTTCTTCTTAGCCAGTCCCCTATGGTATCCGGTTCAGGAATCGTTTTAATGCCGGTAATGCCTAAGAGTTCTTTTTCGTTTTTAAGTTCTCTTATATCGTCAAGGCATGAGCCTCCCGCAGTTAAAAGAAGAACCAATGAATTTATAAAAACAGAAGGGTTAAAACCCCTGTTGCTTTTAGGTCTCGTAAGATATTTATCCGCAAGTTCCGTTAAGCCCATATAATGATTATATTCTGCAAAAATGGACAATCCGGCTTTAGATGTTAATTTATCTTTCGTCATTTCTAACTTGAAAGGAAATAAAGTTTGTTGTATCATTATTAATAACCTCTTTTTAGTTTTTTTGTTTAACCTTCTTGGTGGCAGGTTTTGTGATATATTATATCACGTAAACACAGAAACTATAAGAGGTTTTTTGTTATTTTTTTGTATATTATTTAGTCCCAAATCGGGATTGGGG
>JAJYZM010000021.1 GCA_021799935.1 bacterium
TAGGCTCAAACGGAAAAACCGGCGCGGAAGTCGAGCTAAAAACAGGCGAAAGGTTAGAAGCGGAAAAAGTGCTTGTTTCAATCGGCAGAAAATTGAATACGTCCGGTTTAGGACTCGAAGAAACCGGCGTTAAATTAGACAAGAGGGGAAAGATAGAAACCGATGCGCATAACGAAACGAATATTAAAGGAATCTATGCCTGCGGCGACATAACGGACGGACCTATGCTCGCGCATAAGGCATCCTACGACGGGATTATCGCGGCCGATAATATTGCCGGAATCGTTAAAGAAAAAGATTACGGAGTTCTTCCATGGTCGGTATATACAAATCCGGCTATAGGAACCGTCGGACTAAAAGAAGGCGATGCCGGACTTTCGGAATTAAAATATTCCGTCGGACGTTTTTCTTACGCCGCAAGCGGAATGGCGCTGGCTATGGAAGAACCGGAAGGTTTTTTAAAGGTAATTGCGGACGAAAAATCGAAAAAGATTTTAGGCGCTACCGGAATAGGCGCGGACATTCCTGAGCTTATTGCAGAAATAGCTTCGTATATGCATTTCGGGGGAACGGTCTTCGATATAGAATCTACTATACATTCGCATCCTACCCTTTCGGAGATAGTTCCCGAATCGGCTTTAGATTCTATAGGCGAAGCCATACACAAGTTTAATCCGAGAACGGCAAAAAAGGATAAGGCATAATATATGAAGGAATTATGCCGACAATAACATACTAAAAATATAATAATATACAAATATAAGGAAAAAATAATTTATGGCGTTGATAGTTCAAAAGTTCGGCGGCACTTCTATGGGAAGCATAGAAAGGATAAGGCAGGTCGCGAAACGCGTAATAAAAGAAAAGCTTGCGGGCAACGACGTCGCGGTCGTCGTAAGCGCTATGAGCGGAGAGACCAATAGGCTCTTAGACCTTGCCGTTAAAATGGGCGGACGCCAGGACGATATGGAAACAGACCTGATAATATCCAGCGGCGAGCAGATCAGTTCCGGGCTTTTATCGCTGGCGCTTAAAAACGAAGGCTTCGACGCCGTTCCGCTTCTAGGGCATCAGGTAAGAATTGCTACGGACGAATCTTACGGGAAAGCAAGAATATCTTCGATAGATTCGGATAATATATATAAAATACTTAAAACCGGTAATATCGCGGTAATCGCCGGATTTCAAGGGATTGATTCAAACGGATTCATTACTACGCTCGGCAGAGGCGGTTCGGATACCACCGCGGTTGCCGTTGCGGCGGCCGTTAAAGCCGACAGGTGCGATATATATACGGACGTGGACGGAGTTTACACCGCCGACCCTAATATCGTTCCGGATGCGAGGCGTTTAGACGTTGTATATTTCGACGAAATGATTGAAATGTCGAGTCTCGGCGCTAAAGTCCTGCAGATAAGGTCGGTGGAATTTGCTATGAAATACGGCGTAAACTTATTTGTTAAATCCACTTTTACCGAAGGAAAAGGAACCCAAATAAAATTTTTAGGAGACGATAAGGATATGGAAGAATTGCAGGTTTCTAGCGTTGCATGCGATAAAGACGAGGCTAAAATTTCTATCAGGGGGATTCCCGACAAACCCGGAATTGCGGCTAAAATTTTTTCGAGAATATCGGACGCCAATATAGTCGTGGATATGATTATCCAGAATATTTCGGTGGAAGGGCATACCGATTTGACCTTCACGGTGTCTAAAAAAGATTTAAAAAAAGCCCTTGAAATAACGGACGGCCTTGCAGAAGAACTCGAAGCAAAAGAGGTAATAAGCGACGATAAAATTGCCAAAATCTCGGTTATAGGGGTCGGCATGCGAAACCATTACGGAACGGCTTCTACTATGTTCGACGTCCTTGCGAAAGAAAATATAAATATCATGATGATTTCAACGTCCGAAATTAAAATATCGTGCGTTATAGACGCCAAATATGCCGAACTTGCCGCAAGGATACTCCATGATGCATTTAATCTCGGCAAATAATAAATTTAAAAATATGAATTCGGATAAAAATAAAAATTCTAACAGCGCAAAAACCGGCTTCGTAGAAGTTTACGATACTACTTTGAGGGACGGGACGCAGGGCGAAGGGTTCTCTCTGTCTATAGACGATAAATTAATGATAACCGATATTTTAGACGAACTGGGCATTAATTTTATTGAAGGCGGATTCCCCGCATCTAATCCTAAAGATAAAAAATTTTTCGACGCTGCTTCTAAAAAAACTTTAAAAAATTCTAAATTAACCGCATTCGGAAGCACCAGAAAGAAAAATAACAAGGCAAAAGAAGATGCCGGATTAATAGTACTCGGCGAAACCGATACGGAATATATTACTATTTTCGGCAAATCTTGGGATATGCATACCGAAAATGTTTTAAAAATATCTTTAAACGAAAACTTAGACATTATATCCGATTCGGTAGAATTTCTAAAATCGTCCGGAAAGAAAGTATTTTTCGATGCGGAGCATTTTTTCGACGGATTTAAGGGCAATGAAGATTATGCCGTAAAAACTATAAATACCGCGCTTTCGGCAGGAGCGGATAAAGTAATTTTGTGCGATACTAACGGAGGCTGTCTGCCCGACGATATCCATAAAACCCTGAATAAACTTAAAATAGCGCACAAGATAGACATAAAGCGCCTAGGAATACATACCCATAACGATACCGACTGCGCCGTAGCAAATACGATTGCCGCCGTTCTCGACGGCGTCAGACACGTTCAGGGAACTATAAACGGCTACGGAGAAAGAACCGGAAACGCAAATTTATCGTCTATTATACCCAATTTAGAATTAAAAGCCGGATTTAAAACTATAGGGATGGGGAAACTTAAAAATCTCCTTAAAGTAAGCAGGTTAATAGATGAAATTTCAAACAATACCCCTGTTAAAAATATGCCTTACGTAGGAGAAAGCGCATTTGCCCATAAAGCCGGCCTTCATGCAAATGCCGTATTAAAGAATCCTTCTTCCTACGAACATATCGACCCTTCGCTTGTAGGAAACGGAAGAAGGTTCTTAATTTCAGATTTATCCGGTAAGAGCAATATAGAAGCCAAGGCAAAAGAGCTGGGATTAGACATCGGCGTTATTTCCGAGGCCCGCGAAGCGGAACTTTTGGATAAAATTAAAGAACTGGAAAGTTTGGGATTTAATTTCGAGAGCGCCGACGGGTCATTTAAAATACTTTTAAATAAATATTCATCCGAAGACTTTAAAAACAAGGAATATTTTAAGCTGATAGCGTTCAGGGTAAATATAGAAAAAACATCCGCCCAAAACATTTTCAGCGAAGCCGTCGTTATGATTGAAGTTAAAGGTAAAACCGAACATACGGTCGCCGTAGGTAACGGTCCGGTAAACGCTTTAGACAACGCTTTAAGAAAAGCGCTCGTAAAATTTTATCCGGTGCTGGACGAAATGAAACTTACCGATTTTAAGGTAAGGGTTATAAACAGTAAAACAAAATCGGGAACCGCTTCTTATGTAAGAGTGCTAATAGAATCTTCCGATAAAGAAGAAAAGTGGACTACCATGGGAGTATCGGAAAACATCATAGAGGCGTCTTATATCGCTCTTGCAGACGGCATAATTTATAAATTGGACAAAGAACAATCGGCCGGGGAGCAGGCATAAAAATGGCAGATTTCGACGATATAAAAGAAATAGGCTTTTTTAAAGCATTATTTTCGACATGGAGTAAATCTCTTTTCAGCCCGGAAATATTTTACAAAGAACTAAACAACGCCGGAGCCAAGGAAGAAAACGGCATATCGAAGCCTTATTTTTATGCGTTGCTTTTTACATACATAAATTTAGTATTTTCTTTCTTTTGGGAAGTAATTTTTTTTAAGATAGGATTTTATAAAAACTATGTCGTCCTGCCTAAAATACCTCTTTTTTTTACAAATAAAAGTTTTTTAGATATATATATAGTTATCGGAATCGTCTTTCTTTTACTGCTTCTGGGGATATTATACACGATTTTTCTAATTCTTTTAACCATTATAATACACGGGTTTATAATGCTGTTCGGCGGGAAACGGAGTATAAGAAATACTTTCAGGATAATCGGGTATGCTTCCGGCGTAGGGATTTTTTCGATATTCCCGATATTCGGATACAACATATCGGCGGCCTGGTTTGCGGCATTATTGATTATCGGCATTAAAGAAACCAACGGGCTTTCTACTCCGAGGTCTATTTCCGCTCTTCTTCTGCCTTTTATTTTTATATCCCTTATATTGGTAGCCTTTTTTATAAAAATTTTAGCCGCAAGATAATGACGGGCAAAGATATGCCCGCAACGCGACTTACGGGAACGGCGGCGCGGTTTAAATCCTGCCGGAAGAGCCCAGAACCTTCATTCTTTCTCTTATGACTTCTATGACGTAATCTCTTGCGGGGCCGAAAATCTTTCTCGGGTCTATTTGCGATTTATCAGTCGCGACGCTTTCCCTTACTTTAGCCAAAAAAGCTATTCGCAGGTCGGTATCGGTATTGACTTTATTGATGCCGAATTTTACCGCTTCTTTTAAAACATCGAACGGAACCCCTTTTGCGCCCTTTAAATCGCCTCCAAATTCCTCGAATCTTTTAGAAGCCGCTTCGGGAACGGAAGACGCTCCGTGAAGCACGAGCGGAATGCCCGTTAATTGTTTGACTTTTTTTAATCTTTCGAAATCGAGTTTCGCTTCTCCTTTAAATTTAAATGCACCGTGCGAAGTGCCGATTGCGGGGGCAAGGAAATCTATGCCGGAAGATTCGACAAAATCCTGCGCTTCGGCAGGGTTGACTAAGACGGCGTCTCTTTCCGCAACGGAAACGTTGTCTTCCACGCCTTGAAGCCTTCCAAGCTCGGCTTCCACGGAAATTCCGACCGGATGGCAGACTCCTACTATCTGCTTAGTCATTTTAAGATTTTCTTCATACGGAAAATGCGACGCGTCTATCATGACCGAAGTAAAACCTGCTTTTACCGCCGTCATTACCGCTTTTATATTTGAACCGTGGTCGAGATGCAGGGCGGCGGGTATCCGGGGATGCGCATCCGAAAGCGTTTTGACCATAGAGTAGAGCATTTCCGCTCCGGCATATTTCATGGCGCCTTCGCTCGCCGCAATTATAACCGGCGATTTTTCGGAATCGGCGGCGGCGAATATTGCCTGCAAAAATTCCATATTATTGGCGTTAAAAGCTCCGACGGCATAACCGTTCTTGTTTGCATCGTCGAGAATTGCTTTCGCAGAAATCAAAGGCATTTTAGGTCCTCCAATGAAATTTTATTTTATAGTTTTTAATCGGCGGAAGCGTACGGGAATCGAACCCGCCTTGCCCTTATGCGGACAACTGTTGATTTGAAGTCAAAGAGGGGCACCAGCCCTCCAATCGCTTCCGTATTAATTATATCAATAAAATTATATTATACAAACGCATATTATTCAAGTTCTAAAACCTTTATGTTTCGGTTAAATTTTGTATTTTAAATGATATTTTTATATGATAAAATATGAATATATTTCTTAATATTTTATATTGCGTGATTAAGGGTAAATATGGATAACTGGAAATTAGGCGAAGGCGAGGAAGAGCTTTTCAATGAAAAAAACGAAACCGGGAAAGGCTTTTCAATAGGAAAAATAGACAAGGAAGATTTATCCAACTTTATTTTTGAGGAAAAAAAACCGGATAAACCGGAAAGAAAAATTCCGCCCGAAAAAGAAAGTAAAATAGACGGCGGAGAAAGAAACGCTTACGGCAATAAAAAAAGCGGACTTAAAAAAATATTTTATCTGATTTTGGGAGCGGCAGCGTTACTGTCGGCATATTATTTATTTAAAACGCTGTTTCCCGGCAACGGTACGAATATAAAACTGTTCGAGTTAAAAACCGTCGTTTACAAATCTAAGGTATTGCCTGAAAACAATTTGCTGATTACAGGTTATTTAGTAAATAAAAATAAATTTCCGGTGAGTTACGTCAAGCTGACGTGCAAACTCTACAGTACAAAAAACATCGTGCTTTTATCTAAACATGTATATGCCGGAAATTTTATAAGCTTAGAAAAGCTTAAAAAGATGTCCAATGTCGCGATAGATATGGCGCTTGACAATAAAGACGGGGAAAATATGTCGAACGTGGAAATTTTACCGAATCATCCGATAAAATTTATGGCGGTCTTTTTCGATATAAATCAGAACTCGAAAAATTATTCGGTTTCAATAAGCCACTTTTATAGGATAAAAAAATAATCCGATATTTTTATTTTACTTTTTAGCAGTTTTAACGGTTTTCGAACCTGTCCGTTTTGCTTTTTTCGAAGATGCCTGAGCCGGACTCGTCCTTGCGAGTTGTCTTTTTTTTGGTTTTGCGGGTTTTTCATCGTCCTCTGAATCTTCGGGCGTAACGTCTATTTCGTCTTTCCCCGAAACGCTGTTTTTAAAGTTTTTTAGGGCTTTGCCCAACCCGCTGCCTATTTCGGGGAGCTTGCCCGCTCCGAATATCAGAAAAACGACTATAAGTATGATTATTATCGTTATCGGCGACCATCCAAACATATTTTATTTACCTCCGTTATTAACTTCGTTCCGTAACCGGCAGGGGGCTTTTCAAAGAAAAGTTTTAAACCGTGCGAACTTCCTCTTGCGCGCTCCGCTTTCGCTTCGCGCTATCGAGGGTTCGACCCCGTCCTTATTCTGCCTTAACTGAATAATTTATCAAATTCGTTTCATAACTGGCGGAGAGAGAGGGAGTCGAACCCTCGATAGACTTGCATCTATACATGATTTCCAATCATGCTCCTTCGGCCTCTCGGACATCTCTCCTTAAAAATTATTGCTCGATAATATTATTATCAATATATAATTTATCATTATTTCAAAATATATTCAAAGGTTATTTTTGAGATACATAAAAAAATAATTTTAATAAACAAATTTTTATATTGACACAAATAAATATATTTTGATAAAATAAACTCAGTAATTCTTTTCTCCATTTTCCCCCCTGATATATGCCGAATATGTCAGGGAGGTTTCCAATTTATCTTTTTTTATGAAAAACGAAAGAATAATCGAGTCGGAAAATATAAAAAAAGAGTTGTCCGGGCTTAAAAAAAAATCCAAAAAAATAGTATTCACGAACGGCTGTTTCGATATTATACATGCAGGGCATATAAGCTATTTAAACGAAGCAAAAGCTCTCGGCGACATACTTATAGTAGGATTAAACAGCGACGAATCGGTCAGGCGTTTGAAGGGCGCTGACAGGCCGGTGGTGAACGAACGGGACAGGGCTTACGTCCTTGCAAATCTTAAACCGGTGGATTATGTCGTTATGTTCGACGAAGATACTCCTTATGAACTCATAAAAAAAATTAAGCCGGACGTTCTTGTAAAAGGCGCCGATTATAAGGGAAAAAGCATAGCCGGCAGCGATATAGTAGAGTCGTCCGGAGGGGAAACGGTTTTAATAAATTTTATCGAAGGGAAATCCACAAGCGAAATAATCAAGAAAATAAAATCCAAATCAGATATATAATATGATTCCGCGTATTATATATGTATAGAAGAAGATTAATTGCCTGCCTAAAACAAGCCTAAAAAGCGGTTCTAATAATTAGAACGATGCGGCGCATGCCGTTATTGCGGCGTAAAAAATAATAATAAGTATCGACGACAGTTCCATAATCGTAACCGCATCTATAATATTTTTTATATCGGCAAGCCCGTAGTTTTCAAATCCGATAACCGGCCTTTTGCTTTCGACTCCGCCGTAATAATTCACGCCGCCTAACTTTATTTTCAGCGCGCCTGCCGCTATCGACTCAAGCTGTCCGCCGTTAGGACTCGGATGGCTTTTTCTAAATTTTATAAAAGATAATACAGCGTCTTTTATATTATATGCCTTTTTCGACTTATTGAAAGCAATGCTTAAAATAAATACGGATAACAGCATAAATAAAGCCGATATTCTAAAAGAAATAAAATTTAAGACATCGTCTAGACGGGCTGAAAATTTACCGAATTTTTCATACTTTTCGTTTTTGTATCCCGTTAAAGAATCCAAAAGATTTGCGGTTTTATATATTACGGCAAATAAAACTCCGGAGAATACAATCCCCGAAACCTGCATATGTTTTGACGCATAATGTTTTAATATTAATCCCGATATTATTCCGGCTGTAAAATAAAAGAGGACGGAGCCGATTCCGTCGCCGGTATTTTCCGAAACGGATTCGACGACGGCTCTTGAAATTTCGGACGAATTAAGGTTTCCGCCGTCTCTGCCGGCAAGCGACCGCAGACCTTTTCGGGCGGATTTTATGCCGCCGTTTTTGAGCAGGTTATATATTTTCAGACTTTCATGTCTTAATCCCCCCGCGGAAAGAAAAGAAGCGAGGATATATATGGAAAAAACATAAAAGAGCAGGGGAGAAATGTTAATAAATAAGAAACTTGCGGCCGAAAAAATTACCGATACGGTAATAATAGTTGATGTATTAAAAAGAATGCCCGATATAAACTTATCGGAAAGAGGATAAAAAAATTTCTCAAGATATGCAGCAATCCGTCCCATTATATTCAAAGGATGAAATTTATATTTAAAAGAACCCGTATAAAATTCTATTATAAAAGCCGAAGGGAACAGTATAATAATAAGTTTTTCATTCCCATTCATTTTATTTATTTGAATCCGGTTACGGTTATATTATATAATCAATTATATAATATAACCGGCGTTCCTTGCAAATTAAATTAATTAAATAAAATTTCCGCCTTATGTCTCCGTCAATCGCGATAGGTATTTTCGGCATAATAATAATACTTGGTTTTTTCGGGGAAATACTTTTTCAATATACCAAAATTCCTTCCGTTTTATTTTTAATGGTCGCGGGTCTTTTGCTGGGTCCTATATATCATGTTTTCAACCAATCGGTCTTTTTATCGTTCGCTCCGTATTTAAGCACTTTAGTGCTTATTTTGATTATGTTCCAGGGCGGACTCGAACTAAATTTTATTACGGTATTCAAATCGTCTTATGTTTCGATGGTGCTGATTTTTACGGGATTATTCCTTTCGACGGTTCTCGTAGGCGCAGTATTTTACATAACAGGCGGAGCAGGGTTTATTCAATCGCTCATGCTTGGCGCTATCGTATCCTGCTCCAGTTCGACGGTAATTATACCGCTTTTGCCGAATATCGACGCAAGCGAAAAAAATAAAACTATAATAACTATAGAATCTACTTTCAACGATGCGTTTGCAATAATACTTCTTATTATATTAATAAATATAGCGAAACATACGGCTTCCTCCGCAGAGCCGTTAAATATAAATTACGGCAAAATAGCCCTCCAAACAGCCTATTCTTTCGGAATATCCGGGGTTATAGCCGCCGCATTCGGAATTATATGGTATATGGCGCTTAAGCCGCTCGTAAAAACAAAATTTGCCTATTCTATTACCTTTGCGGTTATGCTCCTTATTGTTTTAATTA
>JAJYZM010000022.1 GCA_021799935.1 bacterium
TCTCCTTATTTCTGGATTCCTGCTTTCGCAGGAGTGACTAAACTTTAATTTAAAATTTACCCTTTCTTCGCCTTTCCCGTCTTTTCTTCGCCTTTCCCGCAACCTATTTCGTCATTCCCGCGCAGGCGGGAATCCAGGCCATATAAATTAGGGCTAATTATCGCTTCCCGTCAAGAACTCCTGACGTCGTCCACGATATCCTGTATTATTTCGTAAAGCGAAGGATCGACGGACTCTATTATCTTAAAAACTCCCGCTTCGTCAAATATTTCGTATAACTCTTTCATAGCTTCGGGCGCAACGTCCCATGCCAAATTAGTAACTTGAAGCGTCGGCATAGGTATCGCTTTTCTTTTTACGGCAAGGTCCGTTGAGGCATATCCTATATGAGGACCCCAGTCGGGAAAGAAATCCGGCTGTATCATATCGGGCGAAAGCTGATTTCCGTATGCAGTAAGTTTTAAAAGTACTCTCGAGTAAGGTTTTAAGACTTTTTTTGCAGATTCAAATCCTCTTCTTACGGCGATTTCCCTTAATATAGCTATAATACCTCCGGGACTGTTCAAAAACGGACAAATCATCGCACACGTAAAACACTGGAAACACGCCCATATATATTCGTCCATCATCATCCAGATAAGTTCGGGGTCTTTTGATTTCATTTTTTGAAGTACTATGCGAGGGGAAAAATCGAAGAATCTGTGGGGCGGGCATCCGCCTGTACATACGCCGCAGTTTAAACAGCCTCTGACATATTCTTCGTATCTAAAATCTTTTCTAGCTTCTTCGAAGATTTCTTTTTTAAATTCGGAAGGAACTATACTTACTCCATTTTCATCATATTCCATAAAGCTCTCCTGCTTTACCGTTTTCGTTTATGTAATCTATTATATAAAGATTATCATAAAAAATTAATAAGTCAACTAAGGGTAGATAAAAATTTTTCGGAATTATGTGCTTGCAAGGCAATACAATTTTAATGTCTTTCTCTTTCTTAAAGCGAGATTGCTTCGCTGCGCTCGCAATGACAAGAAAGGGGACGGTGTTTGTCGATGCGAGAACCAGTCATTGCGAGCGCAGCGAAGCAATCTCGAATAACCGGTTGCATTGCAAGCGCATAATTCCGAAATTTTTTAATTTGTTTTTTTAAATAGTATCTTCTATATTTTCGACGTTTTCCATTTCGGCGGTTTTTGTCCTGCTTCCTCCGCCCATCATATCGAGTTCGTATGAAGAAGACGAAAAATGTTCGTCGGGAGCTGGGGATGCCGCGTGTAAAATCTGTAGATACTGGAGAATAGTAACGAAAAATAAGCCGCCTATCATATTGCCTATGATAGTCAAAGGAACGTAGCGGTAAAGCCATGGAAGATATGAAATATGGGAACCGGTATTGATTGCTATTAAAATTTCAGACGACGCCACGACTATGTGGCTGAAAGAATTTAGATATATCATAAAGCCGACGACCCATATAATAAAAATTCTTGCCAGAGTTCCGCTCGAAGCTATCAAAAGCCACGTCATAAGCGTTATCAGCCAGCCGGCAAAAATAGCGCTTAAAACCATTACGAAAGGCGTTCTGCTCATATAGTTGTCGGCAATACCGTGTATATGCCCGACTACGAACTGAGGAACAATCTGATTTAACGAACCGGCTATTACGAGGGCAAAAATAAAAATTCCCGCCATATTTCCTATCAGCGTCAGCGACCATAATTTTAAAAGGTCGGAGATTTTACCTCTTTTAGCAATGACGGCGGTTACCGGGACCAAAAAATTTTCCGTAAAAAGTTCGCTCTTGCCTATCATTAAAAACATAAAACCTATAGGAAAAAACAGCGCCCCGAATATTTTGGAGATGTTTGCCCCGACGAAAGGAGCCGTCGCTCCGGCGACATAAGAAGACGCTATTATGCCGAATGTAACGTTCATGCCTGCTATAAGCCCGGACATAGACATTTCGAGCCAGCTTCTCTGAAGTCTTGCCTGTCCTACCTCGACTGAAGCCTTAAAAATTTCGGAAGCTTCTTTGCCTCCGGGTTTTTCTATGCCTCTAATGGCTCCGATACGGGCTTTTGTGGATTCTAAAATTTCGTTTATCCTTTTTGACAAATATAAAGAATGATGTATTTCTTCGGCAAGATTATTTTCTAAAAGCGCTCTTACGCCGGGGTCTTCGATTACCTCTAATCCGGCGGTATAATCGTTAATTGCGTTTTCTTCTATTTTTAAATCTATTCTGAGCATATCGAGAGGGGCGGAAACCTGATGGGAAGCCTCGCTGACCCCTTTCTGCGCTTCCCTTATCTCTTGAAGGTGCTTAGGCGTTCCTCCAAGTTCCGTTATTTTTTCCCTGATGTTTATAATATGCCCGCTTTCGGTAGAGGCAAAAGATTTTAACGCCTGAACCAAAATTGGGTCATTAAGGGTTTTTGTCTGCTCGATATATAAATCCCTTCCAGCCACTTCGGCCGCAAGATATTTTTGGAGCCAGGCTATCGTATCTTGAACGGCTTTGGTATTTTTTAAATTCCCCGAACCGCTTTCGTTTTCATCGTTTTTTAAATATAAATCCGTCATAATATTTAAATTATATATCAATTTATCTTATTTAACAACTCCCGTAAAAGATTAATAGGCAGGGCGGCAATTGACTAAAAAGTCATTATCGTGTAAAATAAAAACTTATGACGTTAAATAACAACGGCAATAACAGCGGCAGCGGCGGCGAAACGGAAACGGACGGGATTGCCGAAACTGAGCCAGCGCCTGCGCCCCCTTCCACTAAAAGGCTTTTAATCGCAATTCTTTCGACAATCGCCCTTGCGGATTTCGGACTTGGATTAAATACCGTCGTTCTTCCGCTTTACGCGAAAAGCCTCGGCGCAAGCATAATTACCATAGGCTTAATCATAGCTTCTTTCGGTTTAGCCCGCATATTTATTAATATCCCGATAAGCATAATAAGCAAAAGACTAAATTCCCAATATATCCATATCGGCATACTTTTTATTTTTTTAGGCGCCGTAGGATACCTGCTTTCCACGGCATATTACCAGCTTTTTATCTTCAGATTTCTGGAAGGGTTTGGCTCCGGCATAATTAACACGTCGTCGATGATAATCCTGACGAAACGGCTTTATAAAGACGAAAAAAGGGCTAAAGTTTTAAGCAGGTATATGATAGCGAGAAGGCTTTCTATGGGTTCCGCTCCGTTTCTCGGCGCTATAGCCGCATACGAATTTTCCGATAAAGCGGCTTTTTTGCTTTATGCGGTAATAATGACCGCAGGTCTTATTATAGCTTTTTATAATAAGGAGTTCCTGAACGGCGTCAATAACGCTGCCGTTACCGGAAACGGCGCAAAAGATAACGGCCATAACAATGGCGATAATATTAAAAATTTAAAAAATATAAACGACGAAGATACCAATATTCCGAACGCAAATATCGGCGGCGGCAGGCTGAAACCACTTGCAGATTCACAGCCGGGCCATATGAAGAAATATTTTTCCCTTTTGTATAATTTTAATTTTATCGCGTTATGTTTTTTAACGTTTTCCTTTTTCTTTTCGAGAATAGGTTCTAGAAGGGAGCTTGTGCCGCTTGTCGGCTACAGCGTAATGAACCTTAATAAAGCGGATATAGGACTGCTCGTTTCAATATCGGCGGTAATCGGCGTAATTCTTACATATTATTCCGACAGGGTGATAAACGCCATGGGGGTCAAAAAATCCATAATTACGTCTTTTGTTATAACGGCGGCGGGCGTTTTAAGCTTCATAGTATTTCAAAACATAACGGCTTTCGGTTTATCCATAATATTATTAAGTGCGGGAGGGGGGTTTTCGGGTCCCGCAAGAAATCTTTACTTGATGGACAGCGTGGACAAAAACCGGTACGATGAGGCTATAGGCATATATAGAACGCTGAGCGATTTAGGTTTTGTTTTGGGGCCGTTTGCGGTAGGAGCAGTATTTGAATATTACAATTATATTTCCGCATATAGCTTAGTTGCGTTTATAATAATTCTGGCAGCCGTTTTATTCGGTTTTTTCGCAAAATCCTACGGCAATGCCGCCGTCGTTGCGGATTAATCAGAAGATAGGCAAGTTTTGTCGTCTTGTCATTCCCGCGCAGGCGTTAATCCAGTCTATTTAACTATAAGTATCGAACATGGAAGCGCGCTTATTATCCTTTCGGCGGTGCTTCCGAAAATAATTTCCTTTAGGCCTTCCCTGTCTCTTCCCTTAAAACCCAGAATTAACAGTTTCTTTCCGGTTTCTTCCATAAAATCGGATATTTCTTTGCAAGGCGCGCCCTTTCTGACCTCTATTTCCAAGTTTGATTTTTCTTTTGCGAACCTGTAGTTAAGGCCGCGCATTACCGACTCGAATTTTTCGGACAGGCTTTTCTCGTAATTTTCTATTTCGCCGATTCTTGAATCTTTCAGCCCCTTAATTAATTTTTCGTCGATAATATGCAAAATAGTAAATATCTTGATTACGTCTTCCGGAACTTTTAATATTAAGGGCAGGGCTTTAAGCGAAAACTCCGAAAAATCGGTCGCAAAAACGACATCGTCGAAAATGTTTCTGCAGCTTGTTTTCCTGTCGTTTTTAAAGTCGCTGGAAGAATGAAACAAAACCCGCCTCATAACGAGAACGGGTTTTTCTATTTTTATTATAATATCGTAAAGAGGAGAACCGTAAAACGAAAAATAACCCTTGGGCTTTCCGCCAGCTTTTTTATCGAGGACTACGAAATCAATATTTTCCGCCTTCGCTTCTTCCGCGATTTCTTCGGCAATATTGCCTATCCTGATAACGTATCTGACGCCGAAACCTGATTTTTCTAAGTATTTTTTAATATCTTCAAGTTTAATCTCCGCAAACCTTCTTATCTTTTCTTCGTCTTCTTTTTTATAGACGGAATAAAGGCTGTGCTGAAAAATTGCGGGGTCTATAACGTGTATCAGGACTATTTCTTTTAAGCCGAGCTTCGAATAGTTCGCAAAACAGTCGAGATTTTCGTAATAAAAATCACCGAAATTTATTGCGTAAAGTACGGTATTCAGCATAAATGCCCCTCAAATTTTATAAAGTTTTGCCATGTTTATTTTTCCCATAATTTTAGCCGTTAGGGAGTTCGGTTTCGACGTAAATGCCGGTACCTCCGCCTCCGACAGGGCAAGAACTACTACCGCCGCCTTTTATTACAACCTCCGCCGTAACTTCCCTTTCCGTTCCGCCCGCAAAGCCGTTGGAAGTAATGACGTAGTAAGCGCAGTTCCCGCCTCCGCCTCCGCCTCCGCTTAATTGCCCCTCTACCGCGCAAAACGTCGGCGTATAATTAGCACCTGGAGCAACCGTTTTCAAATTGCCCTGCAAATTGCCGGAAAGATATTGAATAGCAGTTAGGGTCCCGCTCACTCTCGGCGGCAGTACAGGACTTGACGGACAGCCCGGTAGCGGTAGCCCTGTAGAAAAAGTGCCGCCATTTACCGGTTCCAGTTCCCAAAGCGTTATCTCCACCCCCGACTTTGCGGCATACTTCGCCGCCGCGCTCGTCAGGTTAGACCTCGAAGTTATATCCCCGCTTGACGTCAGATAAGCGAAAATAGACCCCGCCAGCCCCAGCACTATAATAATTATAATCGCCAGAATTATCGAAATACCCTTATCCGAACCTATAATCGTCTTTTTAAAATATCTTACCGCCGATAAAAACATATTAATATTATTATATAATTAAGTGCGCCTAATATTCTTTTAAATCTTCGACGACTGATGTAATTTCGGGATAACCCTTACCGTCGCGCGGTAAAAATAAATTATTTTATTATTGGTTTATTTCAAATTTTGTATAGTTCTAATCCCGAAATTAATTCAAAATGTTTATCTAAGGTAAAAACGGAAAAGTTGTTTTCTATAGCCAATGCTCCGATTAAAATATCGGAAAATGGAACGGTAAAGCCTTTCTTTTTTATGTCTGAAGAAATTTCCGCGGATTTTTGCCATATAATTTTATTTACCTCTACATACGGTAAATTTGATAAAATCTCTTTAATCTTTAATTTTTCCGGCTCGGATTTAATTCCCTGCAATAATTCAAATAAAACGACGCCGCAAACCTCAGCCAAATCTGCGATAAGAAGCAGTTCTAGATTATTGCTTACCGAAGAATTTGCCCTGAAAAATTCAATCCAGACGCTTGTATCGACCAAGACGCGCTTATGTTTATTTTTCAATAAACTTTCCTCTCTCGGATTGAGAATCTATTTCCGACTTTTCTTCCGCTTCCCAATCATAATCTATATTAATTTTTCCTTTTAGGGCAAGAAGCTCCGTTATTTTTTTTTGCCTTATATATTCCTTCATTGTTTTAACAATAGCTTTCGTTTTTGATTTTTCACCTGAAATTTTTTGGACTTCGCTAATCAAATCTTCAGGTATGTTTAACGTGGTGCGCATATTATATTTCTCCTTTATATGCTATAATTATATGCGTTTAAAAACATATTGTCAAATTTAGGAAAACGCAGGGGGAGTTAAGTGCCCCCTAATATTCTTTTAAACCTTCGACGACCGATGCAATTTCGGTATAATCCTTATCGTCGTGCAGTAAAAATAAATTATTTTCTATCGCCGTTTCTGCAATCAGCAAATCAATAGTGCTTCTCGGCGTAATTCCTTTTTTTCTGCACAGATAATACATCTTTGCCGCATTCTCGTACGACCTAGTTCCGTAAAGCAATTCATAAAACTTTTGACTGCTCAGATATCCGTTTAACAGATTAAATTCTTTCTCGGCAGACGCGCCCTGCAATACTTCCTGATATATAAAATTATTTATCCCGAAAGGCGTTCCAGTTTCTAATATTCCTTCAAATTTTTTGGTTTTCGGATTATTTACGCCCTTAAAATAATTTATCAGAACCGAAGTATCTATCAAAATCAATTTATTTTACCCGCCTGCCTTCCCTCATAGACTTATAATCGTATCCTTCCGCAAATTTAATCTTTCCTTTTAATTCGGTAAGATTCTTCCTCTTGTAATTTTCTACAAATTCTTTTAAAGCTAAATTGACTAACTCTTTTTTGGTCTTTACATTTGCCAGCTTCATAGCTTCTTCGACAAGCAAATCGTTGAGTACGATATTAGTTCTCATTTTTACACCCCATGATACACATTATATCGTGTATCTATGTTCTTTTCAACTCTTTTTCGGTTTTATTAATTATGCGTTTATTTATCTGTCCCGCTTACGGCATTATTTTCTTCCGCTTTGGCCCGCATACGCGCCTGCAGGATTTCGTTATTTTTCCTCTTTATTTCCATTTCGGTTAAAACGCTTTCCGAATTTAAAATCAAAACCCTGCCGAATAATTCTTCCATTTCTTTTCTTTGGTTCAGAACGCCGTTTATCCCGTCTATAAACTCCTGAAAGCTGATTTTACTCTTACCCTGTTTTAATTTAGTTTTCCTTTTCCTGCGCAGTTTTCTCCCGTCCATAAAAACCCTGCCTCCTTTAATTTAATTTTTTATAATTTATTAATCAATAATTATAATTTACATTAAAGTGCGAGTTTTTATTTATATCATAAATTTCGTTGCAGGATTATGAAATTTATGTTTCAATTATGTTAAATTTTTGTTACGTTTTTGTTAAAATTTAGGAAAACGCAGGGAGGGACAGGGAATAAGAGATATAATAAGACGAAAAAATTTTAGTTTTAGCAGTAAGGCTGGCAGCAGAAAGGAATAAATCAAGAACTTATAAGTTCGTGTGTCAGCATTTTTCGCTGCCGGTTATATATTAAATAAATCTCGAACAGTTGCCTGGGCTTATAAGCCCGAATCATTGCAAGAATGAGTTTATTTAAAATTAACGGAGGTATTTATGGAAGAATCTTTTTTTGGAATCGACGTATCGAAAGCTGACACCTTTATTTCAAAGCTCTTCCGTTTTTAATTTTATTGCGTTTGCAATCATAATACTGCGTCAGCAGGATTAGAATGCAAAGAATATGCCTGTCTGAAATTGGTCAAATTCCGACACATTAGTTAAATCGTAACCGGCATACAAGTGCGCATTATAGGATAGATTATATTCAGCCATAAGCGTTAAATCATTTTTTATTCCTTCAACGCAAGTTGGCCAACCTGAGGTACCGCCATATAAATTTTGATTAGAACATGTTGATGGAGTGGAATTAAATGCATCCTGCGAATTCTTATGCGTGTATGAATACGTAGCATAATCTGCAACAAGCATCAATCCATTTCCAACATTAGGCATTAAGTAACGGCCGTATGCTTCAAACGTGCTGTAGCCATTGCTTGTATCAGTAACACCAGTAGGTAACGCTGCACCATCATTGGCATAAGGATTACTGTCGCTCTGAACCATATAGGTTAAGCCAAGTTCGTAAATATCGTTGGCAAGGTCAACATCGACGCCGTTAACTAAAACACGGTTAGTCCAAGTATTACCGCTTGCGGTAATTGGCTCTGCAATCGTTGCGCCGTAGTATCCAAGTTCAAACTGGCCCATAGGTGTAGGTGCATATTCTTTTAACTGATAAGAATATTCCATAGCATTTGATACACTATTATTATATAAGGCTCGACTAAATAATTTCGGGGAACAGTAAAATTGCATGGTTCGAGTATCTAATTTCGGGGAACAGTAATATTGTATAGCATTTAATACACCATTATTATTAGGATTGACGGTTCTCACTCCAGAACCCGTATCGTTCGTAACCGTTACTTTATACCACAAATGATAACCCGGCGTTCCGTAGAGAGCGAAACCAGGGTTCTGACTATGAATTAATACTCCTGCTTCGCCGTCATAGCCTACCGAGAGTCCTTGTATAGCCCCTACCGGTCCATTCGTCGGGAATATAACGTTCTGTCTGTAAAAATAAGGGCTTGCGGTTGTAAGCTGACCAACCTTTAAATTTAATAAATGAGCAGGCAAACCAAATTCAGAACCTACTCCGTTAAGAGACGCCCAAACCTGGTCTTTTCCAAAACCTCCCCCTGCCATTATATGCATATGCATATAAAAAGACAGCGAATTCGCCAACGGGGTGTATATAGGGCTTGCACCGCCTACAACAAAATTAACTTTTGCATTAAACTGATCGGTATGTGCACTCACATTTTCATTAGTGGTATGTTTATACCAGATATTCGAACTCATCATGATCGGTATCGGCCATGGATTCGGAAGGCTTAAACCTTCGGTAATCTGCGTTGCGTCCGCAGGAGTTCCTTCAGTGCCCGGAAGCCTGAAGCCGTTTCTCCAGAATGCCCTTCCGAACGGGTTAAGGTTTGGGAAAACCGTGTGGCAAACTGCGCATGAAAAATGATACTTTTGTGCAAAAGCCGGGATTGCGTTTGCTTTTTTGGGAGCCATCGCGAACGAAAGCGCCAAAACAA
>JAJYZM010000023.1 GCA_021799935.1 bacterium
AACAGCTGGCGGCGGATATGGGGATAATCGTTCCGCCTTTGCATATAAAAGACAATTTAAATTTGAAACCTAACGAGTATGTTTTTTTAATTAAGGGGATAGAGGTCGCCAGATACGAAACTATGCCGAATAAGCTTCTTGCTATGAATCCCGGCAACGTAACGGAAAACATACCAGGCATAGTTACCAAAGAACCGGCTTTCAATCTGCCGGCTCTTTGGATAGAAGAAGGATTAAAGCAAAAAGCGCAAATGGCTGGATGGACCGTCGTAGAAATACCCGCCGTTATAGCGACCCACATAGTCGAAATAATAAAAAATAATGCGGCCGAACTGCTTACGAGGCAGGATGTACAGAAACTTCTCGATATACTTTCCTCGAAATATCCTAAAATCGTAGATGACCTTATTCCGGGAGTTCTTTCTCTCAGCGCCGTACAGAATATTCTGGAGAATTTGCTTTCCGAAGGGGTTCCTATTAAGGATATGCTTACTATAGTGGAAGCCCTGCATAATTACGCGCCGAATACGAAAGACCCCGCTGTTTTAACCGAATACGTGAGGAGCGCTCTGAAAAGAACTATTACGAAAACTTTAATAACGCAGGACAATACCGTGAGGCCTCTTACGCTCGGCAAAAATTTAGAAACGGTTATATTAGGCGAATATAATAAGACTAAAGAACAGGGTGCCGGATATTCGGGGCTCGACCCGTCTTATTACAATAAAATAATTTCGGCGGTCAGGGACGGAGTCAAAAAATCGGCGGATGCCGGTTTGTCGCCGATAGTGCTGACGTCTCCGCGCATAAGGCTTTTTTTAAAGAATATTTTAAACGAAATAGCTCCGGGGATTTCCGTCGTATCTACCGGCGAATTATCTCCTAACGTAAAAATAAAACCGGTAGGAACTATAGAAATATAAAAATCTATGCAAATTAAAAGATACGAAGTTTTAGACATAAAAGACGCTATAGAACTTATTAAAAAAGACCTCGGCGAAGAAGCTGTCATAATCTCTACGAGACAGGTCAACGGTTCCAACGACTTAGGTTTTTTCGGAAAACCTTTTCTCGAAGTAGTCGCCGCTATAGATTATAAAGAAGAGGATATCGCTCCGCCTAAGGAGAGCCGCGGATTTAATCAGGATATGCTTGCGCCCATATACGACGACGTGAAATTCCTAAAAGACAATTTCGACAGCATAGTGGAGGACAGGGTTATTTACGTTTTAAATTCAAAGTTTGAAGAAATCAAGGCGTTTATGAATGAAATTAAGTTCGATTTAAGCCTGCTGAAAGACGAAAGAACCAATAAAGGAACTGCGCAAAACGACCTTCTTGTATATTTGGACAATATTTCATTCGAAAGAAATATATCCGTTAAATTAATCGAAATATTTTTTAAAGACATAAAATTAACGAATTTCAAAAAAGAAGAAAAAGTAGAATATTTTAAAAAATTTTTTAAAAAAATAATAGAAAAAAAAGTCGAAAGGAAAAAAATAAACCGCCTGTTCGACGGAAAAACCGTTATTGCGGTCGTTGGAAACAGCGGTTCCGGAAAAACCGCGACCGCCGCTAAACTCTGTTCTAAATTTATATTCGAAAAAAATCTGCATGTTTCGCTCTGTACTATAGATTCTCTGAAAATAGGCGGCTACGAAACTTTAAAAAAATATGCTGAAAAATTAAAGATAAATTTTTCCGCATTAAAAGACCCGCAGGGATTAAATTCTTTTATTTCCGATTCGCAGTCCGACGTTATCGTAATCGATACCTTTGCCGTTAATCATAATAATCTGTTTCAGCTGAACGCCCTGTCAAAATTTATAGGCAGTTTAAAGGGCGTAATTAATACGGAGCTTTTGCTCCCCGCCCACCTTAAACACTTAGACGCGGTGAGGGCTTACGAATCTTTCGGGAACAAGGTCGGAATAAGCGGAATTATTATTTCGAAAACGGACGAGTCGCGCGGCATCGGCAATCTTGCAGGCCTGCTTCTTCTTCAGGACTCGGCGGTAGATTTTATTACCTCGGGAGAAAACGTTCCGGAAGATATCGAAGAGGCAACGGCGGAAAATATTTATTCGTTATTTTTTCCTAAACCGGCGGAGTTCTAAGAGGCAATAAAAAATTCAAGAGGCATTTTAAAATGAAAAGACAAAAAAACGAAAATTCTTATACAAAAATTATTTCCGTTACAAGCGGCAAGGGCGGGGTAGGCAAGACTAATATAGTATGCAATCTTGCGTATTGTTTCGCTTCTATGGGAAAAAGGGTGATAATAATGGATGCCGACCTGAGCCTCGGAAACGTTTCGGTGATAATGGGAATGATTCCTAAATACAATATATCTCAGGTTATTTACGGGGATAAACATCTGAGGGATATTATAATGACCGATTCCAACGGCATAATGGTTCTTCCGGCTTCTTCCGGCATATCCGAACTGTCGAACCTTTCGGAACCGCAAAAACTCACGCTGATGTCGAGATTCGACGAATTCGCCGGCGACTTAGACGCCGGCGGAAGCCCGATAGACGTGCTTATTATAGATACCGGAGCGGGTATATCGTCCAACGTTCTGTATTTCAATCTTGCCGCCAGCGAAATATACGTGGTCGTTACTCCGGAACCTACTTCCATTACCGACGCTTACGCACTCATAAAAGTTTTAAGCACAAAATACAGCGAAAAATATTTTTCTATAATAGTCAATAACGTCAGAAGCGAAAGGGAAGCAAAAGAGGTATATAAGCATTTAAGCCTTGTTTCCGATAAGTTCCTTAAAGTCAATTTAAATTACCTCGGCCACATTTTAAGCGACGACAGTATTTCCCGTTCAGTTATAATGCAGAGGCCGGCGTCAAGCATTTTTCCAGATTCAAAGGCTTCCGTATGCTTTAAAAAATTAGCTTACAATATACTTTCGCAGAAAGACAATAAAACGTCCAACGGCAATATTCAGTTTTTTCTTAACAGGCTTCTCATGTCATTCTAAATTATATAATATGCAAAAATTAGACGATAAATCGAAAAAATTAATAGAAGAAAACTTCAGCCTCGTGAATAAGGTCGCTAATTTTATGTCGGTAAAATTTAACGGCGTAATAAATAAGGACGACATTATAGAGTTCGGAATATTCGGGCTTATAGACGCGGCTATAAAGTTCGACCCTTCAAAAAACGAAAATTTTAAATTTTATGCGATAACGCGCATAAAAGGAACTATACTCGACAACGTGCGGAAACTCGATTATATGCCCAGAAACGTCAGGGAATTATCCGGAAGAATAGAAAAAGTTTATTCAAAATTAGAGCAGAAACTGGGTAGAATGCCTTCCGACGAAGAAGTTGCAGGCGAACTGGCTATAGGAATAGACGAACTTAACGAAATGTTTTATAAGATAAGGGGAGCCTCGTTTTTAAACGATAAAGATTTCATATCTTTAGACAAAACCAGGCCGGAATCTTTGGACGCTATAGAAAGCAAGGAAGTTTCGATAATAGACGGTCTTTTAATGGACGAGAAAAAAAATATATTAAAGAAATATATAGATATGCTCGAAGATATTGAAAAGAATGTTCTGATGATGTATTATTATGATGAACTGACTTTGAAGGATATCGGAAATATATTAAATTTGACCGAATCGAGGATCTGCCAGATTCATTCTAAATCAATTATAAAATTGAGGGCTAAATTAAAATTTTATGAGTAAAGAAGAAATAGAAAAAATTGCGGGATACGGAACTGCCGAGGATAGAAAAAAGTTAATAGAAATGTTGGATTCCGACAATCCGGCCGCCGTCGAATCCGCCCAAAACGCCTTAGTAAATAACGTCCACGGGAAAAAAGAACTGGTTAAAATGCTCATGGATTCCACCGTTTCCCCCGCCCTCAGCATTAAACTCCGTTCCAACTCTTTCGATGCTTTGAAACGTCTGGCTATGCGGAACGGCAATTTTTTAGTTGATTACGCCGGCAAAAACAACGGAAAGTACGACAGGATAATTGCCGAGTTGATGAGATACGGAAAATTTACTCCGCCGGATTATCCCGAAAAAGCTTTAAAAATTCTCGCAAAAAGCAAAGACGAAATTACTATGGCTAATGCTATAGAATCCGCAGGGATATTAAAAATAGACCTGGGGAACATTTTATTCAAGGCGCTAAAAGGAGATTTTTTCGTTTTGTCCGCAGCCGTTTTTTCCATAGGGGAATTAAAGCTAAAAAAAGCTTTCCCGAAACTGAAAGAATTATTATTAAATACGGACGACAGAGTAGTTAAAAATATAATTACGGAATCTCTTTCTAAAATCGGCGGAGACGAGATAACGGACTTTTTACTGGAACTTTTAAATAAAAACGCAAAATATAAACTAGACAAAATTTATATATTGAAAAGCCTTTATAAAATATGCCTTGTAATAGACTGCGATAAGAGCGGAAGGAATACAAGCAGAGAAAGAATGCATCTTAAATTGTCCAGAATGAATTTAAAAATCAGTATATTCTCTTTGAACGATTATGAAGAAAAAGACGCGGCAGAAGCCATTTTATGTTATTTTTCCATGTTAAGTCATAAAAAATCGAGAAAAATATTCAAATTTATTTTTGAATATTACCAAAAAAACGGAAATTTAGACGAAACGGAATACGGCTATATAAAAGAAATAATAAAAAAAACAGCAAGGCCTAAATTTATATTAGAATTTATAAAATCGTTAAAGCAGTCCGACGATTTAAATAAAACGGCTCTCCTTATAGACGTTTTATCCGATATTTCCCATAAGGATATAATTAACCTTTTGGATTTTTATAGGGACAAAATTTTTTTTGTAGAAATAAAACTTTCGCTTTTAAAATATGGGAAAAAATTGTCCGGCAGTTCTTACGAACGCCAATTAATAGACGTTGTTACCGATGCCTATATAAGAGACGGCAACGGCGACGTCCGAAAATCCGCCTCGGTTTTGCTCGGTTCTTTTAAAAATGCCATTTTCTGCGAAGAAAAAATTTTCAACAGTCTTCTTAAGGAAAATTATCCCGACGTTATCGATGCCTATATAGAGACTATAACTAATCTTTTAAGCCTGAATAAAAGTAAAAAATATATGCATTCTTTTATAGACAATCTTTCTTTGAAAAACGATAAAATCGTAGAATATTCTTTAAGAATTCTCGGAGATAAAAAAATAAAATTTACGGCAAAAGAAATTTCCGATATATACGCCAAATTAAAGGCGTTTAAATATATTAAATCCGTATTTCTTAAAAGGCTTCTCGCAAAGTCGCTTAAAAATTTCGATTTGCTCAAACATAAAGAAGAAACGGCGTTTATGCTCGAAGAAAGCGACGAAGAAATAAAATTGAATTATCTGGAGTCACTTTTATTATCCGGAGAAAAAAATCCGGAGTTTTTTTTCGATACGCTTAACTCGGGAAATTATTCCGATATTTTCAGATACAAAATAATAGAATTAATCCAGAAAACCAGGAATAAAGGCAGTTTTGACAAACTTGTTTCCGTTCTGCGCAAGGAAAAAAGCAAAATGGTTAAAATTGCGCT
Organism: bacterium; assembly: GCA_021799935.1. The sequence goes on from JAJYZM010000023.1 coordinate 5,574, forward strand.
GTTGAGCGCATTACATTCGTTAGATAAAAGAAAGTCGAATTCTATTCTGAAAAAATACAATTCGTCCAAAGATAAAGATATAAGAAATTTTTCTTTGGAATTAATAAAAAAATAAACCATCCAAACATATACATACATGGAATATACTGGCGCAGTTTTAACCGACGGCGTTTTTAATAAATTAAAAGAACTTATTTACGAGCTCTCCGGAATATATTTCGGCGAACAGAAAAAATATTTATTGGAAACAAGGCTTTCAAAAAGGCTTTCCGTTTTAAACCTCTCTAATTTCGACGATTATTACAACTATCTGAAGTATTCTCCCGAAAAAACAGGAGAAGTAAAAGAACTGCTAAACAGCGTCACTACTAACGAAACAAGTTTTTTCAGAGATATGCCGCAACTCGAAGTTTTTGTAGATATTTTAAAACAGGTTGTGCAGACGGCCGGTAAAAACGCGTATAAAAAAAAAATAAGGATATGGAGCGCGGCTTGCTCTACGGGCGAAGAGCCTTATACCGTAGGTATTTTAATAAAAGAAAATTTTCCGTCTTTCGCTCTAAATTTCGAACTCATAGGTTCGGACATAAGCACGCAGGTTCTCGATTCTGCAAATAAAGGCATTTACGGAAGCTATACTCTTAGAAACGTATCCTCGGAAATTTTAAAAAAATATTTCGTCCAAATAGACGACGATTTATACGGCATTAAGGACGAAATTAAAAAAATGGCTTCTTTTCGCAACGTTAATCTGATAGATGCTAAAGATGTAAAGAAACTTAATGAATTCGACGTAGTTTTATGCAGAAATGTTATAATATATTTCGATGCCGAATCTAAAAAAAAGGCTATAACCAATATATACGAAAGTTTAAAAAAAGGCGGATATCTGTTTCTTGGACATTCGGAATCGCTTCATTCCATAACGTCTTTATTTAAATTGGTCGGACTCGGCAAAACGCCGTTATACATAAAGGAATAGGCGGAGGATAAATATGATGAAAAACTATACGGTATTAATCGTGGAAGACTCTATAGTCGTTATAAAATTTTTGGCTGTTGTTTTTAAAAATGCCGGTTTCAGGGTAAAAACCGCTTCGGACGGATTCGAGGCTTTAGAAAAAGCTATAAAAGACGATATAAATTTAATAGTGACCGATTTGAATATGCCTCAAATGGACGGCATAACGCTGTTAAAAAATCTTAAAGAAAACGAAGACACTAAGAAAATTCCGGTAATACTTATGTCTTCGAATACGCCCGACAAAAAGGAAATTTCGGGCAGTTACGCTTTTCTGCAAAAGCCGTTTAAAGAAAATGAAATAATAGGAATTGCAAAAAAAGCCGTTAAAGATATTTACGGTTAAAATAATAACACGTTGATAAAAGCAAAATTTTTTATTATAATTTTAAATATTTTAGAAGGATACCTAATATGGCATTCGACCTTTCTATGAAAATTCTTGTGGTGGACGATTTTTCCACTATGAGAAGAATAATAAAAAATATTTTAAAGCAGATAGGCTTTACGAGTATAGACGAAGCGGAAAACGGCGAAATAGCCCTGTCTAAAATCGGCGACGGAAATTACGATTTCGTCATTTCGGACTGGAATATGCCCGAAATGACCGGCATAGAGCTTCTAAAAATGGTAAGGGCAAACGAGGCTACCAAAGACCTGCCTTTCTTAATGGTTACAGCGGAGGCGAAAAAAGAAAACGTCATAGAAGCGGTTAAAGCCGGAGTAAATAACTATATAGTCAAGCCTTTTACGGCAGAAGTCCTTCGGGAAAAGATTTCAAAAATTTTTCCCGATTAAACGATAACACTTTAAGGATGATATTAAATGATAGACGATTCGATGCAGGAAATTGTCAACGATTTTATTCAGGAAGCCCTTGAACTTCTTGAGAGCCTTAACGAAAATTTTATAGAGCTCGAAAAACAGCCCGACAACAAAGAAATTTTAAACACGATATTCAGGGCGGCTCATACGGTCAAAGGCTCAGCCGGATTCTTAGGCTTTCAGAACATAGTGGAACTTGCTCACAGCGCCGAAAATATTCTTAATAAGCTGAGGCAGGGAGAAATCAGCCTTACGTCCGAAATGACCGACGAACTGCTTAAGACCATGGATATTCTTAAGTCTATGATAATAAAGGTATCGGAAACCGGTTCGGAAGGCGAGCCTCCGGAAGGCAATGCGGAACTCGTCTCGAAATTAAACGCTTTGTCCAAAGGCTCCGGCCCGGCGGCCGCAAAACCGGCTTCATCCTCAATTTCCGGCGCAGTTTGGCCGGAAGTAAAAAAAGAAACCGGTGCCGTTTCGGAAACCGAAGCATCCGCTACGGCTTCCGCGGAAAATTCTTCCGCCCCGGCGCAGAATAACGATTCTTCAAAGGCTTCGCCTGCGGCAGGCGGTACTACTTCAGGTTCAGGCAAAAAAAAGGCGAGAAGTTTAGGCGATATACTTCTTGAAGACAACCTTATTTCTAAAGAAGAATTAGAAGAGATTTATAAAGAAAAAGAAGAGGAAGAACGTAAAGAGGGAAAGGAAAAAGCCGGAGAGGAGCATTTCGGCGTTAAAACTTTACCAGACGTGGAGATTCCGGAAATCTCCGCCGAAGAAATTACACATCCTTCGGCATCGGAAGCGCCGCCGTTTTTTTCCGCGCCTTCCGACGAGCCCTTACAGCCCGCGTCCGTCCAGCAGCCGCCTGTCGGCAAGAAACCGGCTTCCGCCGCGGTTCAGGCTCCGCCGTCGGAGCTCAAAGAAACGACTATCAGGGTGGACATAGAAAGGCTCGATAACGTTATGAATCTTGTCGGCGAATTAGTTCTTGCAAGGAACAGGCTGTTTAATATTTCGTCTAAATTGGAAATAAAATACGCCGATGACGACCTTTCGTCCGCTCTGGCTCAGGTGGTTGCCGGACTCAATCTCGTAACGACGGACCTTCAGCTTGCGGTTATGAAAACAAGGATGCAGCCCGTTAAAAAGGTGTTCAGCAAATTTCCGAGAATGGTAAGGGACCTTTCGCGCGAATTGGGCAAAGATATTGAACTGCTTATATCAGGCGAAGAAACCGAATTAGACAAATCCGTCATAGAAGAAATAGGCGACCCGTTAGTTCATTTAATCAGAAACAGCGTGGACCACGGCATAGAGGACAAAGAAGCAAGAAAAGCCGCCGGAAAACCGGAAAGAGGCACGATAAAACTGAGCGCGGAGCATGAAGGAAATTATATTATAATATCCGTTATAGACGACGGCAAAGGCATGGACCCTGCCGTAATTAAAAGAAAAGCCGTCGAAAAAGGCGTAATGGACGAAAAATCGGCGGCGAGCCTTTCCGATAAAGATGCGTTAAATCTTATTTTTGCGCCGGGTTTCAGCACTAAAGACAAGGCTACGGAAATTTCGGGCAGAGGCGTAGGAATGGACGTCGTAAAAACGAATATTCAGAAGCTTAACGGAATTATCGAAATTAATTCCGAGCCGGGGCAGGGTTCGGGCATTATATTAAAGCTTCCCCTGACCGTCGCGATAATCCAGACTCTTATCGTAGGAATAGCCGACGAAGTTTTCGCCATACCTCTTAATTCCGTCGTAGAAACGCTCAGAATAAAAG
>JAJYZM010000024.1 GCA_021799935.1 bacterium
GGAAGGACGCCTAAGTTTAAAGTGAGAGCGCACAACAGATGTCCGATATGCGGAAGGCCGAGAGGTTATTACAGAAAATTCGATATGTGCAGAATTTGTTTCAGGACATACTCCAGCAAAGGTCTTATACCCGGCGTTACCAAATCTAGCTGGTAAATAACTAATTTTTTTTAATGCATTATATTAAGAGAGGAAAAAATAGAAAATGACTTACCCGATTTCAGATATGATAGTGAGAATAAAAAATGCCTATAAAGCAGGTAAAGAAAAAGTTAATATGCCGTATTCGGGGTTGAAAGAAAATATATGCGAAATATTAAAGAGAGAGGGGTTCATAGAAGATTACTCCGTCGAAAATGCGGATGCCGTTTCAACTAAAAATATCAGTATAAAGCTGGCTTATTATGAAAGCAAAAAACCGACGGTTATCGATATTAAAACTACCAGCACTCCGGGAATAAGATTCTATAAAAAAGCGAAAGACATCAGGGCATATAAAAACGGATTAGGGATAGAGATATTTTCAACTTCCTCAGGAATTCTATCGGATGTCGAATGTAAGGAAAAAAAAGTCGGCGGGCTTTCGCTGTTAAAAGTTTTTTAATAATATAAATAAAAAGGTATCGATAAAATGTCTAGAATAGGTAAAAAAATTATTGAAATCCCCAAAGAAGTCAAAGTAGAGTTGAACGGCGATATCTTAACTTCTTCGGGGCCTTTAGGGAAAATTTCTAAAAAAATTCCGGAGGGGATAGCTTTAGACATCGATAAATCAGCCGTTTCAGTTAAATTAAAGGACAATGACCAAAATTTCGAAAAATTTACCGGATTGACCAGAACTATTATAGCAAACGCAATTATCGGCGTCGTAAAGGGATTCTCGAAAGACCTTGAGATTATCGGAGTAGGATACAGGGCGGAAGTGAAGAATAAAAATCTGGTGTTAAATTTAGGCTTTTCGCATCAGGTGAATTTTAAAATTCCCGAAGGAATAAAAATAGCGGTAGAAAAAAATACTTTACTGAAAATTACCGGATTCGATAAAGAGCTCGTAGGACTCGTTGCTTCTCAAATTAGGGAATTAAAAAAACCGGAGCCTTATAAAGGCAAGGGCATTAAATATTCAGACGAAGTTATAAAGCGAAAAGTCGGCAAAGCATCCGGAAAATAAAATAAACATCACAGAAGGGGCAGGATTTAAATCTATACCTAAAAAGAGGTTCTAAAATGAAAGATAAAATTGAAAAGAGATTGCGCAGGAAAGCGCATATCAAAAAGGTTATGAAAAATAACATTAAGCCGCGTTTGTGCGTGTTTAAAAGTTTAAACAATATTTACGTTCAGGTGTTTTCCCCGGATAATAACGTTCTTGCCCAGGCATCTTCTCTTTCCAAGGAGATAAAAGGAAAGATTAAAGGGCACGGCGGCAATGTAGATGCCGCTAAAATAGTCGGGATGGAAATTGCCGAATTATGCAGGCAGAAATCGATAATAGATGTTGCATTCGACAGGAATGGATATATATATCACGGAAGAGTTAAGGCATTAGCAGATGCCGCAAGAGAAAACGGGTTAAATTTTTAGATATTTGAATATTGGAGGATAATTTGGAGAAGTTAAGCGTTGAAGATTTAAATATTAAGGATAAAGTTATCCATATTTCAAGAGTTGCCAAGGTTGTTAAAGGCGGAAGGCGCTTCGGTTTTTCTGCATTGGTAGTGGCGGGAGATCCGGATGCGAATTTTGTAGGCATAGGTCTTGGAAAAGCCAAAGAAGTGCCGGAGGCAATTAGAAAAGGAACCGAACAGGCAAAGAAAAATTTAATAAGAGTTAAAGTTCATAAAAATTCAATCCCTCATGAGCAATACGGAAAGAGCGGAGCCGGTTACGTATTTATGAAACCCGCTCCTGAAGGAACCGGAATAATCGCCGGCGGAGCTATGAGGGCAATTTTTGAACTTTCGGGGGTAAGAAACGTTTACGCCAAGTCTATCGGCTCATCTAATCCCCATAATGTGGCAAATGCGACGCTGAAATGCATTTCATCCTTTTTTTATAAAGGGGAGCTCGGGAAAAGAAGAAAAAAATCATAAATAAATATTATAGAATGAGAAAGAGGAAGACAATTAAATGGTTAATTTAAGCGAATTCGGCAAGCATAATAATAAGAATAAAAAAAGGCTCGGAAGAGGTTCCGGCTCAGGACACGGACAGACATCCGGCAAAGGAAATAAAGGCCAGAATGCAAGAGCCGGAGGCGGAGTAAGGCCTGGATTTGAAGGCGGCCAGATGCCTTACGGCAGAAGAGTCCCTAAAAGGGGTTTTAATAATCCTCTTCGGGAACAGATCGCTATCGTAAATTTTACCGCTATTGAAAATATAAAAAGCGATAATATAGATATAAATATTTTAAAAGAAAGCGGAATATTAAAAGAAAGCGAAAATAAATTTAAACTATTAGGTTCCGGAGAAATTAGCCGCAAGATTAATGTCGTTTGCGATAAAATTTCTAAAAATGCTAAAGAAAAAATAGAAAAAAGCGGCGGAACCGTAAGGATAATATAAAAATAATGGCTCAAAGTTTTGAAAATTTAGGAAAAATACCTGAACTGCGCAACCGTATACTTTATACGCTTTTGATGTTCATAGTGTTCAGGATAGGCGTCCATATTACGACTCCAGGCGTCAACCCCGTAGCTTTGTCCCAGTTTTTTAACGCATCCAACAGCAATTTATTCGGGCTTTTTAATATGTTTACAGGGGGGGCGTTAGCGCGTTTTTCCATATTTTCTCTCGGTATTATGCCGTATATAAGCTCCTCGATAATATTTCAGATGTTGCCCATGGTAATCCCTTCCCTTGACAGGCTTCAGAAAGAAGGCGAAGCCGGAAGAAAGAAATTTATGCAATATACGAGATACGGAACGGTACTGCTTTCCTTATTTCAATCTATCGGTATAAGTTACGGAATCGAAGCAATGAGAAGTCCCGACGGGCTCCCCGTAGTTATGCATCCGGGGATGAGTTTTTTAATTATATCGGTTATTGCTCTTACGGCAGGCACTATATTTGTTATGTGGATCGGCGAAGAGATATCGGAGCACGGCATAGGCAACGGCATTTCATTGATTATATTCGCCGGAATAGTTGCGGCAATACCCGGCGCATTTATGAATACTATTAAAATGGTTCAGCTTGGCGAAATTAATATCATGCTGTTAATCTTAATACTCGCATTAATGATTTTGGTAATCGGTTTTATTGTTTTCGTAGAGTCCGCACAAAGACGCATTCCCATACAGTATGCAAAAAAAATGGTCGGAAGAAAACTGTATTCCGGCCAGACCAGCTACCTTCCTTTGAAGGTAAATACTCCGGGGGTAATTCCTCCTATTTTTGCAATGTCGATACTGCTTTTTCCCGCGACGATAGCCAATTTTATTAAAATACCCGTTTTCGAAAGGGTATCGGAGTATTTAAACCCTAACGGAGTTCTTTATAATATAATTTTTGTTATTTTAATTTTTTTCTTTTGCTATTTCTATACGGCAATTACGTTTAAAGTGGATGATGTTGCCGACGACCTGCGCAAATACGGAGGAAACGTTCCGGGAATTAAACCCGGGAAGTCCACCTCGTTGTTTATAGATAAAATTTTAAACAGGGTAACTTTTATCGGCGCTATATATGTTTCATTGATTTGCCTCCTGCCTACGATTTTAATCAATAAATTCCATGTTCCGTTCTATTTTGGAGGAACCGGCCTTTTAATCGTCGTAGTCGTAGCTATGGATACAATAGTGCAGATACAGTCTCATTTATTATATAGAAATTATGACAGCCTGTTAAAAAAAGCGTCAAAAAAATAATTTAACATAGTAAGGAGTAAAAATGAAAAGCAAAATTTATATTTTAATCGGACCTCCCGGCGCCGGTAAAGGAACCCAGGCAAAAAATATTGCCAATACGAAAGACTTTATATTGATTTCCACAGGAGACCTATTGAGAGAAAACGTGGAGAAAAAAACGGAATTGGGCAAAATTGCAAAATCGTATATGGATAAAGGCGAATTTGTTCCTATAGATTTAGTCGCCAAGATAATTAAGGCTAATATTCAGCAGAATCTTGGCAAAAACGGTTTTCTATTCGACGGTTTTCCGAGAGATTTATCTCAAAACGTCTTATTAGACGGCATGCTCAAAGAGTTTAACCTTGAAGTAGATAAAGTTATTTATATAGACGTTAAAGATGAAGCTATACTTGAGAGGCTTACGAACAGAAGAGTCTGTCCGAAATGCAAAAAAGTGTATCATATGAAATTCAATAAGCCTAAAAACGACGAGTTATGCGACGATTGCGGAGTTTCATTAATAACTAGGGACGACGACAAGCCGGAAGTTATTAAAAATAGGCTGGCGACGTATCATAAATCTACGCATCCTTTGGTTGAGCATTTTGAAAAATTAGGCAAAGTAATCAGGATTAACGGCGAAAAATCTCCTAAAGAGGTAGAAAACGAAATAATTTCGCATATCTAATCCGGTAAGATGGTCAACCTTAAAAGCAAAATAGATATAGAAGGCATAAAAAAAGCGGGCGAAATAGTAAATAAAGTATTAAATGAGTTATCGGCTATGACTGAGCCGGGTATGAAAACGATAGAATACGATATTGTTGCGGAAAAGAAGGCATTGTCTTCAGGCGCAACTCCGGCTTTTAAGGGATACAACGGGTTTCCTTATTCCGTATGCGTATCGGTAAACGAAGAAGTCGTACACGGTTTTCCTTCTCAGAGAAAATTGAGGGAAGGGGATATAGTAAGTTTGGATTACGGCATTCATTATAACGGTTATTATGCGGATGCCGCGGTTACGGTTCCCGTAGGCAATGTTGCGAGTTCGGCTTTAAATTTAATGGAAATTACGAAGGAAGCTTTGAATATAGGGATATCAAAAGCTGTTTGCGGCAATAAAATTAACGACATTTCAACAGCGATTGAAAATTTTGTTATTCAGAATAAATATTCCGTAGTAAAAGATTTTGTAGGCCACGGGGTCGGTTTTAAATTGCATGAAGACCCGCAAGTTCCTAATTATTATATCGAAGCAAACGACGTACCGATAAAAAATGGAATGGTAATAGCGATAGAGCCGATGGTTAATGAATTTTCTTATAAGGTAAAGATTAAAGAAAACAGGTGGACGGTTGTTACTAAAGATAAAGGGTTGTCGGCTCATTTTGAGCATACGGTTGCAATAACGAATGAGGGTCCGCAAATTCTTACATAGGAAAATTTATGTCTAATAAAGAAGATTTAATCGAAGTCGAAGGAACGGTTGTAGAACCTCTTCCTAATGCAATGTTTAGAGTCGAATTGGAAAACGGATATAAAGTGCTTGCCCACATATCCGGAAAAATGCGCATGCATTACATTAAGATTCTGGCAGGCGATAAAGTGACCGTTCAGTTGTCGCCGTATGATTTAACCAGAGGGCGCATTATTTTCAGAGGAAAGTAAATAAATATAATAAAATAATATTCAAAATAAAAGGAGTCGGAATTGAAAGTAAGGTCTTCGGTTAAAAAAATATGCGATAAATGCAAAGTTATCAAAAGAAAGGGAGTCGTGAGAATTATCTGCGAAAACCCTAAACATAAGCAGCGCCAGGGTTGAAATGATATACAAAATTAGCATATATAAATATGTGGAGGATAAATAATGGCAAGAATCTCGGGAATAGATTTACCAAAGAATAAAAGGATAGAAATAGCTTTAACTTATATTTACGGTATCGGCCGCGCATTGTCGAACGGCATTCTGAAAAGAGCCGGCGTTGCTATAGAGACTAAAGTGAAAGATTTGACGGATATTCAGGTAAATAATATAAGACAGCAGATAGACAGCGAATTCAAAGTCGAAGGCGATTTAAGAAGAGAAGTCCAGATGAATATAAAAAGGCTTATCGATATAGGCAGCTATAGAGGGTTAAGGCATAAAAGAGGACTGCCCGCGAGGGGACAGAGAACCAAAACAAATGCGAGGACAAGAAAAGGACCGAGAAAGTCCACTATAGCGGCGGCAAAAGCCAAATAAGGACAAATCAATTATAAAGCTCAGGTAATATATAATAATTATTAATTTAATTGGGATACTAAGAGGTATAAATGGCTAACGTAAAAAAGAATGCGCCTAAAAAAAAGAAGGATAAAAAAAATATTCAAAATGCGATTGCCCATATAAAATCGACATTTAATAACACTATAGTGAGCATTACGGATTTGAGCGGAAATGTTCTTGCATGGGCAAGCTCCGGAACAAGCGGATTCAAAGGGTCGAGAAAAAGCACTCCGTATGCCGGACAGGTTGCCGCCGAGCAGGCCGCAAAAAAAGTGTCGGATTACGGCGTCGCAAACGTAGAAGTTTATATAAAAGGCCCCGGCGGCGGACGTGAATCCGCTCTCAGAGCGCTTCAAAGTTCCGGTTTTAATATAACGTTGATTAAAGACGTTACGCCAATACCGCATAACGGATGCAGGCCTCCGAAAAGGAGAAGGGTTTAACTTTTATATTTTAGATTATTATTATAATTAGATAAATTTACATATTAAGTAACATTGAAATAACGAGGTGAAAAATTGGCTAAATACAACGGACCGGTTTGTAAGTTGTGCAGGAGGGAAGGGGGGAAGCTTTTTTTAAAAGGCGACAGATGCTTTTCAGATAAGTGCGCTTACGACAAAAGAGAATATGCTCCGGGAGAGCATAAGGGCATCAGAAGAAAATTATCCGAATATGGAGAACAGTTAAGAGAAAAACAAAAGCTAAAAAGAACATACGGCCTAATGGAGAAGCAATTTAAAAAGACTTACAAAACTGCGGAAAGAATGAAAGGAATCACCGGAGAAAATCTGCTTTCTTTGTTAGAAAGAAGGTTAGACAACGCAGTTTATACGTTGGGTTTTGCCGTTTCCAGAAAATTAGCGAGGCTTTTAATAACTCACGGACATTTTTTAGTTAACGGTAAAAAAGTAAATATACCGTCTTATGTTTTGAAACCCGGCGAGCAGATAACGATTTGCGAAAAAAGCAGAAAATGCGAAATTATAAAAAATTCGTTAGAGTCTGCCGTAAGAAAAACCCGCCCGGAATATTTTGAGGCCAATATAGAATCTTATCAGGGGACGTTAAAAAGTATTCCTGAAAGAGACGAAATTATATCGACGGCAAATGAAAAGCTTATAGTAGAACTTTATTCTAAATAAGCGCCGAATAATAATTTTTTGGAGGCAATATGAAAAAAAATTGGCTTTCGCTTATCAAGCCAAAGAAAATAGAATTTGAAAAGGACACATATACCGATTATTACGGAAAGCTTATTGTAGAACCCTTAGAAAGGGGTTTCGGAACGACTATAGGCAATGCGCTTCGCAGGATACTTTTATCCTCTATTACGGGATATAAAATATCGGAAGTTAAAATTGAAGGAATATCCCATGAATTTTCTTCAGTACCGGGCATAACGGAAGACGTAACCGAGATTATATTAAATTTAAAAGACATAGATTTTAATATAACATCCGACGAGCCTGAATACGTATATATAGATATCGATAAAGAAGGAGACGTCTATGCGTCCGATATTAAGACATCTCAGAATGTCGAAGTCGTAAATAAAGAAAAAAAGATTTTAACTATTGCCAAAGGCGGCAGTTTCAAGGCTCAAATGCTTGTAACGGGCGGAAGAGGATATGTTCCCAGCGAGCTTAATATCAGGGAAGATGCGCCGATAGGAACAATTTCCCTTGACGTTTCTTTTTCGCCGGTTAAAAAAGTTACAATGGACGTATCGTATGCAAGGGTCGGAGGAATTACCGATTACGACAAGCTTATAATGGAAATATATACAAACGGATATATAACTCCTGAAGACGCCCTTACTTCGGCATCCTTAATTTTACAGGACCAGATTTCGGTTTTTGCTACATTTGAAGAAATGGACCAGTTATACGAAAAGAAAGCTCAGCCGGAAACGGAAAGACCTTCGGAAAACCATGTAAACGAGAATTTACTTAAAAACGTCGACGAGCTTGAACTTTCCGTCAGGTCGGCAAATTGCCTTAAAAATGCAAATATAAAAACGATTTATGAGCTGGTTCAAAAAACTGAAGGAGAAATGCTTAGAACGAAAAATTTCGGAAGGAAATCCCTTAATGAAATAAAAGAAGTTTTATCCACGATGGGGTTAAGCTTCGGGATGAAATTAGATAGCGCCGCCGTATCAAAACAGGAAAAATAATTTGTTAAATTATATATTCAGAGGTTAAAATGCGTCACGGAAAAATCAAAACAAGATTAAACAGAACATCGTCACATAGGGCTGCCCTTTTAAGGAATATGGCTTCTTCTCTTATCGAGTTCGAAAGAATCGAAACGACTTTGCCTAAAGCAAAAGTTTTAAGAGCATACATTGAAAAGCTCGTTACACTCGGAAAATCTGATACCACGGCAAGACGGCGCATTGCATTCTCACGGCTAAGAAGCAAGAATGCAACGACAAAACTTTTTAAGGATTTAGGGCCGAGATTTGTCGATAGGCCCGGAGGCTATGTTAGAATTATTAAAACAGGGTACAGAGCCGGAGATGCAAGCCCATTAGGGTTGATAGAATTCATTCCGAAAGAAGAAAAGCAATCTTAGTTCAAATTACGGTAATTTAAGCAGGCATAAACTATGATAAAGAAAAAAAATGTGATATAATTCTCTTTATTATGCCTCTTACGCCTATATTAAATTACGACGATATTTTAAAAACGCCGGATACCTTCAATATTATCCCCCTTATTTATGAAATAAGCGGCGATATGGATACGCCGATATCCATATTTTCTTCTTTCCAGCAAGAAAAGTGCGCATTTTTTTTTGAAAGCACCGAAGGCGTTGGGAAATGGGGAAGATATTCTTTTATCTGTTTAAATCCTTTGCTGACCGTCCGACTTTATAAAGACGAGCTTGACGTCGTGAATTTTACCGGTTGCAAGTTCGGATTTAAGGACAAAATAAACCTTAAAGATTTAAACGAAGATATTTTTGCGTATATAAAGAAAATCCTATCCGAATTCAATATATACAA
>JAJYZM010000025.1 GCA_021799935.1 bacterium
GAAAAGACTGTTTATTTGCCGGAAAATACGTATGAATTTATAAATAAATTTAAAGGCGGATTATATTATTCTTATTTCATGAATGACGATTCAATGCACCCTGAAATAAAAAAAGGTAGTAATGTAATTATCCAATTTTTAAAAGAAATAGACCCTTATAAAGCAGATGATTTTTATAAATTTAACGGCTCATTTGTAGTCTTAGTAAAACATGATTGCGAAACATTTATAAGAAAAGCCATGGTGCCTCATAATTATAAAAAAAACTCGCCGCCGATTCTTTTCCATGCCATTAATCCAGATTATTATAGTTATGAAATACCTAAGGAATATATAGACAAAGGATATGGATATTCAGAATTTAAGATAGACGAGATATCAAAAAAAGTTTTTGATGTTTATATTAAAAAAGAAGAATATGACAAATTATATGTCGTAGGAGTTGTTTTATTTGTGATAGAGGAAAAGAAAGTTGGGGATATATTTTAATTAATATAAAGATTAATTATTTACTTTATCGCTTTTAAAATCTCTTTCTAATAATTTAAGCAGTGAATTTTCGCTAACGATCATTTTTGTTTTTATTTTCTTTTGGGCAGATTTTAATTGATTAGAATAATTATATAGCGATTTTATTAACGATAAAACAACTTTAGCATCTTCTTTACTGTGAGTTTTATTAAACAATAACTGTGCATTTTCAAGCCTTGATACTAAAGCATTGTTTAGCCCAAAAGAATCTACAAGCCCTTTCATTAATACGTAACATTCTATTATAAGGCTACTTAAATTATAGTCTTTGATTCCGCCAATTAATTTAGCATTTTGTTCATAAATAATAAAATAATTTTGCGAAAGCGGATAATAGTAATTAAAAACAAAACGCGGCGATTCAGATATAAGCTTTGCAATTTCATTATAAGTTTCTATGGATACAATCAATAGTGGATTTTCTTTAATGTCTTTATTTAATAATGTTTCTGCATTTTTAATATCATTTTCAAAATCAGATGACGGATTATCTAATTTATCAATAATTTCACCCACCGATACGCTTTGTTTATCATTGTCTTTCACGTAATACGAATCCCAAATTGTTTTAATTTCTTGATATATACCTCTCTTTAAATTATTTATTATATTTTCATCTTCTAATCGTTTTATTTCTAAATTATTTTGATGGGCTATTTTAACCTGGCGTATTGAAAAATAACCCGTTACTAATCCGCCTATTAATGCCGCCAAAAAACTTGTAATTATAACAATGATATGATTTGACAATTGAACCAAAATTGAATGATTTGCGGTATTTGCAATAGCCTTAATTGCGATATTATTTTTCAATTATTTTTACCATAATAATTTATTTAACTTTATCCTTAGTGTTTATTTTGATTAAAATTTCCCCTTCTTTATCATCTTTTAAAATTTGTTTAATAATTTTTTTATTTCGCAATTTTGGATTGTCCTTAGCTATCAAATCAAATTTATCAATAAGAATTCCAGGTAATTTTATTTCATATTTATTTATAAAGTAACTATATAGTTTCTTGTTTATAATCCAGTCTAAATCATAATTATTAAAATATTTATATTTTGATTTCAATTTTTCGAAATCCATCTCGTAAAAATAGAAATATTGAACTATGTTTACAATTTTAATAAATGCATATATTAACATACTTATTCCAAAAGACAACGCTGCCATATAAAATATAGAAAGAATTTTATATAATATCGTTAAATTGGTTGATATTTTAGGGTCTAAATAATAATTAATTGATTTGTTCATAGAAAAAAATAACCCCAATAACATATCTAATAAATAAATACCTACAAACATTATTAACGAGTAGATTATTATCGTTAATTCTTTAGATAACTTATATTCAGAAAATAATTGTTTATTTTTTGGTTTATATTTTTCGTTTATCATTAACAATCCTTGAGGAATAAATGCAAATAATAATGTTCCCACTATTGTCAAAGATATTAAAAATTTATTCATAAATCCAAACGTCAAAATCTTTGACTTCTCTATAATAATAATATATGACATATAACCCCAGATGGAAATTCCTATACTTGTTAAAAGCGGGTTAATTTTAAAAGATTCAAAAAGATTCCTTATTATTAAAACAAGATATATTAAAATTAATTCAATGTAAATTAATTTAAAAAATAAAATGGGGTGTTTAAGTGATATTAAAAAATCATGATGATAAATGAAAAGAATAAACGCAATTAAAACAAAAATTATACATATCTTCATTAAACATTTCTTCCTAGCATAAAAATAATTTTTTAAATATATGTATAAATTTTTTATTTTTCCCATATAAATCCTAAAGACTTACATTAAAAAACTTTTAAATTTAATATTATAAAACATTTTGATTTTATTTTAATTTTATCATAATATATAAAAATAAATAAATTTAAAAATATAAACAAAGATGCAAAAATTATATTTTATTAGTTGTATTTACGATATTTTTGAAAACAATAAAGAAAAAAGTAAAAATTTCATAAACAAAAAAGACGAGGGCAGAGTATTCGTCGCCCTTGAGAGAATAAAAGATATCGAAAATAACAATAAAGAAAATCTTGAAGATTTATTCGAATTTAATGAACTTGCAAAGGATAAACTTCATGGATTCAGAGAAGGATTTTTCGTATATAAAGACAATAATTGGAATTTAACAAACGCAAATTCAAATAATTTGGCAAAAAGAGAAATTTTATTTAATAATATTTATCGTGGCAAAATTATTAAGCAACTAAATAAAAAAACTTCAAGCGGTAAAATAATAAAAGCATCTGAGGTATATACTTATCATATTAACGTAGGGCATGGCAACTGTTCTATTATTGTAATCAAGAATAAAAAATCGTTAAACATATGGATGGTTGATTGCTCTAATTTTGATTTTATTAATGGAACTAATTACATAAACAACATAAATAGTTGTATAAAACATATAAGACATAAGTTTTATATCTGCAATTTCCATATTGACAAATTTTTTCTGACGCATACTCATTTTGACCATTATTATGGTATAAATAACTTATTAACCAAAAAGTACTTGACAAACAAAACAGAATTTTGGCTTAATCCTTACTTTGGATATCCTAGCCAAACATATAATGAAATATTAAAAAAACTTACGAAACTTACACAAAATAATTTTAATGAGCCGATAACAGCTAACTCATCGCAAAGTATAAATATATGGCATCCATTAACAAGAGTTGTAAATTCTAAATATAATACATACTATCAAAACAATATTACTACGGTACCAATTAATATAAATAATTCATCCGCTGTTTACCAATTTCAATTTGCAAATAATAAAAATAAAAAAATTAGTATTGTGTTCCCCGGAGATATAGAAACAAAAGGATGGGGTGATATAACTAAATGCAGACCATCGCTCAATAATGCAGATTATTTCTGTATTTCTCATCATGGCAGTTTAAATGGACACCAAAGAACGAATTGCCCTGCTTCAATAAACATTTCAAATTTAAGCCAATGCTCAAAATATGTTAATTGTGCAATCCTGATGGGCAGAAACATGGCATATCCAGGGATTTACAATAGTGATGTTATAGGAGATTTCGGACAAAAACTAATAAAAAGCGAAGAAGATACCTTCGGAAATATCAGCCAATTTTTAGAAATAGATTTATTAAATAACAGATACCGACATTACCACTAATAACTGCTTAATTATCTTTTTAAGCCCCCGATTTGACTTTTAATCCTTTTGGTAGTATAAATAATTTTAGAGCCTCTATAGGTAGGTAGAGGCGGTAAATTAATGCCCGAAAAAGGGCAGAGGCAAGGCAAAATGTTAGGATTTGTTATATTTTTTGGCGGTATGTTTATACTTCTTGGTATTGCTTTAATAAGAGGTATAATAATAGAAAAAAGGGATCACCCCTATCCGTATTGTAAATATTATCCGAGAAGAGAAGTATATGATTCGAGTGTTATGTTTAATAATAGCGATGTAATATATATGCGAACCGGATTTCCAGAAGAAAATGGCGTAATGAATAGCCCAGATAGTATAATGGATGTTACAAAACTTTAATACTACCAAGGAAATTTATGAGTTCCTCTTTCTATTTTTTCTGCTTTCTTCCTAAATAGTTATATGCTGTTTGGATTACCGTGATCTCCCATAAAACCACTTTTGTTAGGTTTTTTAGAAAATGGATTTATTCCCATCTCTTTAAGTTTAGAACTTACTGCCTTTACCAGTTGATTTTCAATCGGCGAAGTGCTATTAAAGGATTGGTTTAGCGCAGATTTAAGTTGAGTAAATGTTTGCGCTCCTTGAACAGCTTGGGAATTTAAAGCGTTTTCTTTAAATTCGTCTATTCTCATTTGATTTAGTTGGTCGTAACTTATTGCAACATCACCTTTAGCCCCTCCTTTTATAATAAATTTATCGCCAGCACTTACCACAAAGGAGATACCTGTTCCGGCATAAGCTTTGTTTTCTAAAACAGCAAAGGCTTCTAACTGTCCTTTTATGTCTTGACTATTAGCTTGCGATGTATTCTTTACTTGTGCAAATGCGTCGATGCCCTGCATTATATAATTTTCTTTATATCCTTGCCCTGCTTTACCGCTTAAAACATAATTAGACATATTTTTCTGCCCTTTATCTAAGAATAAGCCTGCGCCTTTTCCTTTATATGCCATTGCACCTTCAAGGACGCCGGGCGTCATACCTACGTTATACTGGTCGTTATAAAGGGTATTTTTCGTTCCTGACGCATTAGTCGTAAGACTTTCGTTCGTTCTGTTATTAATACTGTCGTGATTAAATTTATGTCCGACGTTTCCGGTAATATATATCGGGCTTCCCCCTATCTCGCCGGTTTCGGTTCCTATAAACTTACCTTGCGGAGTATCTAATACGCCTGTGAAAGTTTGAGAACCTTTGCCGGATACAGCAACCATTTGACCCTGATTATTAATATGAAAATCATAGGTCCCTGCTTCGGGAAGGCCGAGTTCATGTGCTTGGGCGGCATTTAGATTGACTCCGCTAAAATTGCCCGCTAAATTTTTATCGGCTTGCACTAAACTATTAAGTTTCTGATCCGCGGACATAGAATTAAAGTTTTTAGGCAGCATACCTGTTTCTTGCATAAACGATTGATATTGCATAGCTTGCGCTAATTTATTTGAAGCTGCCATAACCGCACTATTGGCAAACTCGTTAGGATGTTGACTTTCGGCGAGTCCCTGAGCCCCTTGATTTATTCCAGATGCTTTAGCTACGGCATTAAGATAATCGTTTGTATTAGAGAACCCGAGTTCTTTAGCCGCATAGTTGGCGCCATTCATACCGGCAAGCGATTGTTCCCCTTTAAAAGTTCCTAATTGTTGAGCTTGCGCCGCAGTTACGATACCGGAAGCGATAGACTGTTCCTGAATGCTCGTTTTTGCCTTTATCATATTCTGCAAGCCGTTCATCTGCAGGTTATTGCCGAAAGCCGAAGCGTTCGTCAGGTTATCCAGCGCGCTCATACCGGCAATCTTCTCTGCGGCTTGGGCGGGATTATAGCCCTGTTTCTCTTCGGACTGCATACCGGCAAGGCTTCCAGCTTGAGAGCCTATTCCCTGCAATCCGCTTGACGTTCCTACGCTTGCGCCCTGTTGCTGAGCCGCTCCGTGAGCAGTTCCCTGCGCCGCTCCGATAGCTTCGGACATGACAAAAGCCGAACCGGTAACGAGACCGAAAGATAACACAGGCACAACCCACATTATAGCGCCGGCGATGGCGGTATAGGTATAAGAGCTTTGAGCGATAAAATTATAATTCGCAAGGTTGAAACCTGCCGTTCCGGATAACGGGTTATTGATATTTATAAAAACTCTCGACTGCATATAGAAATTAACGGCATAGTTAATAATAGACGCTATGGGACTCCACATAGCGAGCCACATAAGAAGTTCGAATAACAGTTTTAAATATTTTCCGGTCATCGTAGGGATAACGGCTAAAGCAAAAAATAAGGGAAATAAGGCTATAACGATAATCTCCATAATTAAATGGAATATCGGAAGGAGCTTTGCCGCAATTATTGCGGACGTAGTCCACGAATTCTGCATCTGACTCATAGCTTGCGTAATAGCGTAACCCTGAGCGGTGCTGGACGTGCCGGTAGCTTCCGAAAACTGCATAATGCCTTTGCCTATCGAGTTCATAAGAGCGGCTTGCGCTAAAAACTGCTGCCCTGTTATAGAGAATTTAAACATATAACTTGCGGCGTCGCCTAAAAGAAGCGTATCGGCTAATGCGTTCTGGCTTGAGTTTGTAGCGGTATTAAACTTGTCGGCAAAAACGTTGTTAAGCGAACCGTTAGACCCGGAAGACTGTCCGGAAAAATTATCGATATCGGGTTTTATAAATCCCGACCATGCCTGAGAACAGGAATAAGTAGTTCCGCCGGGACTTGATGAACTGTAAATCTCGGTAGTCCACGCAGAAGGCAAATTAGGCATATCGGTAGATATTAAATCCTCTATATCGGACGAAGTGTAAAGGTCGTTTGGGTTAATAACGCCGAGAAGCAAAGCGGGAACCATGCAGTCCTTGCCGAAACCTGTCATAGTTTCTTGAAAATACATGTCCGGAGGATTAGCTTTCATAGCCTCGTTGATTGCCTGAAGCGGCGTAGCCACTCCCGGATTATAGAATCCCGCCGAGTTATTCGGGTTGTCGTATGAAAATTCGGATGCGTAACCCGACGGGGCAAGCCATTCGCCATACAAAGTCGAGAGATTTTCTGAAATCTGGTTCTGGAGATAATAGGGCATAGCTATCCCTATCGGAACGTTGTCCGCTACGCCGGTATAAGTATTTAATGGGTCGTAGATAAAGACATTTATCGAACCGGCGGATAATAGCCAATAAATCGCGAACGCTCCGGCGGCTTTAGTCATCCACGCGTGATGCGCTCCTGAGCCGAGAGATATAAGGTCTTTATGATAGCCGTAAACGCCTAAAACAATCGCAAGACCGAGTATAGTCATTAATAAGACTTGATAGTCCGAACTCGTGGTAATATTGGCGATGCCCTGCAGGACGCCGGTTATTAAAGGGCCGTTTCCGTAACTCGTGATTTCTAATTGCATAATTTACTCCCGAAATAATAACGATTTAGTTATGTCAAATACAGTTTTCTCAAACCGCAATGAAAATAGGGCGACAGAAAAAAGAATCGGAACTAAAAACAATATAAAAAAATAAAATCCGGATAATACCAATCCAATATGACAATACGAAAAAAAAGTAAAAAAATTGGCAAGAGAGAATAATGCGAATAAAGACGAATATATCAGAAATGCAAATAAAAGAAGAACCGGACCTAAAATAGGTTTTAATTTTAGAGATAACTTAAATCCTTTTTCATCGTAAGATTCAGCATATTTTAAGCGCAATAATTGAATTTTATCGAGAGCTTCGAAATATTTATCATACGCGAATAAAATCAAAACAGGTATGGACAACCCCAATACCAAACTTTCTACTGGAAAAGAAATTATTAACGCATTTTTCGGGATAAAAAAATTGAGATAAAATCCGGACAGCAAAAGAAAAAATAACACTAATAACACTGCGGCAATAATTTTTTTATGTTTTATTTTCATGATTAGTTCCTCACTTTATTTTTATTTTTGCGCCGGAAGTTTAGAGTAATATTTTTTTAGAACTGTTGAATCGCATTTAAGCTTTGCCGCAACTATAGCGTCTAACTTTTTTAACTCTTCTTTTTTGGACGTCCTAAATTTTTTGTTGAGCGCCCTAATACCTTTATTAAATTTTTTAGAGCAGATGTCAAAAGCGTTTAGCGCCGCTGGATTAGGTCGTAGTTCAGGCTGTATCGTTTTGACCTTTTTAAGTTCTGTTAAATTAGTTTTGCTGTTTACGCGGGAAGTCTTTTGCCGTTTCGATAAAAAATACGAAATTGCAATAGAAACGACCAAAACTAAAAAAACCAGAAAAATCACAACTTTTTTCTTATTCATAGTTTATACTCCTGATATCGTTACGGTTACATTCCGCCGTTTATTTTAGATAAGTATTCGCCGTAGCCGGTTTTTTTGAGTTCGTTATTGACTTCGTTTTGCAGTTCTGCATATTGAGAACTGAAATTGCCCTCGCTCTCTTGCATTTTGGTTAGAGAAATATAATAAGTTTGATATATTTCCCTTTGAGCTATTACCAGATTATTCAGTAATTCCTTAATTGCTCCGACCGAACCGGTCGAACCAGAGGAAAGAGTTCCCTGCTGCAGGTTGCTTTCTTCGTATGTCAGCATTATTCCGACCTGATGAATGTAGTTCGTTAGGATATTATACGCAATATTAATCGCAACCGGCTTAGACAGTTCCTCGATAATAGAACCTGCTGCAGCAGAATTATTTGCAAGAACGGCGTTTTTTAGAAACGGATAAAGAGGAATGCTCGATTCGTTAATAAGCTGTATATCCCCATTCGAAAGCGAACCGTTGCCTACGCCGGGCTGTAAATTATTTAAAATATCCTGCAACGTTGCTTGAACTTGAGCTTGGAAAGATGTAAACGGAACAGCTGTAGGCTGACCGCCACTTGCTAATCCAGTCCCCGATATTTCTTCTATATTTCCGGCGGAAGTAAAATCTTTTTGTAGTTCAGTAATTGGAATAGGTCCGGATAAGTAAACTACCGAAGTATAACATCCATTTTGAACATTTGAATTAGGCGCGGGAACAACATCTCCAACATAAGCCCTTATGAAGTCGATAAAGTCCGGCGGGATAGAACCCATGTTTACGTCGTTTGCGGCGGTTCTTAAAACCCCAGACGCACCATTTGCAATCGCGCAGTTTTCGTCTTCGAAATCTACGAGGCTCTGACCGGAAGGCGGAGCGGTATTAGCCCACCAGTTAGAAAGAGCCGAACCGGCGTTGTTATAAGCGGCGGTTACTCCGCCGAACCAGCCT
>JAJYZM010000026.1 GCA_021799935.1 bacterium
GGCCGAATACGCCGAATTTACTGTTTGGAATATTATAGTATCCGAATGCGTCGTAGCCATGTTCCGTGTTGTGCTGATATTTAATTAATGTTCCCAAACTTCCTATGAAAGGCGGATAACTAGCGCCATTCGCATTACATACATAAGCGTATGAAGGACTTAATCCGCAAAAGCTTCCCGCATCCTGGCTTATAGAACCTGCGCCGCTTGCGTAACCGCCCGATAAAGCATTTAAGCCGTAGTCTAACTGTAAAGCTATTAATCCCTGAGGATTTTTATAATCGAGTATTGCGGACATTCTCGTAGTAGGATTATCATTTACGCTGTTACCACCAACGCCAGGGTTAAAATCTCCCTCAAAATTATTCGATTGCGACCATGCGTAGTATCCGCTTACGCCGAGGCCGTCAAGATTTGAATCCGCCCCCATTGGATAAAAAGATACTCTTGCCTGAGGCGATTTCTGGTCAACGTCTTCGCCCTGATGGAAGGTTGCGTTATCAAAAAAACCTGCGTTATAAGCCATATAGATTTTTCCGTTCGCCCTGAACTTACCGGATACGCCGAGACCCGCCTGAGTAGAAGTTACTCCGAGAAAACCCCACGGGGTTCTTTCCGCGACGTGATAACCCAATAAGCCGTCTTCCCATGCTACCATCGGGGTAGGAAACTGGCCCGCTTTAATGTTTACGGTTAAGCCGTTAGCGTCGTAAACATGGTTAAACTGCAAGAATGCGTACTTAAGCCTGAAATACTCATTGCCGAATGTGGTGCCGGACGAAGAAAGCCATGATGTAGTTGTTCCGGTGCCTGTTCCGTTGCCATACCAATTATTGGTTGTTGTTGTTCCGTTATAATTATTCGACTTATTAATGTTAGGCGTGAGTTTTAAGAACCAGTTGTCCTGATGGTATAAAAATATCAAATACGCCCTGTTCACGTTAAAAGCGTTATAGCCGTTGTTTCCAGGACCCGCCGGATTTTCCTGAAGCTGTAACGCCGGAGCAAAACCGGTATTAGTGTAATACCCGTAACCCATATAAACCAACGTGCCCAAAGTAATATGTTTCGTCCACGCCGGAAGGGTTTGGCCTTTAACGGTTTTTAACGAAGCCTCTAGTTTCTTTTCAGTAGCTTTTAAATTCTTAATCTGCTCCGTCGTCTTTTTTGCGTTCGGTTTTAACAGCTGATTAATAACGCTCTGTCCTACTTCTACTCTTCCCTGTCCAGGCGTTAAAAATATCTCGCCGGTGTTGGGGTTTTCGTAAAGGGCGGCTCCCGATGCGTAAGCCTTCCCTGCCCCGCTGAACGCAAAGACTAATGCCAGAACTGCGGCCGTTGCAAATATAAATGCCGGCAGCATATTCAATCGCATCGTCTTTTTTGTCTTGTTAATTTCGCACATAACTTCCTCCTCTCTTTTAGTTTGGTTTGCTTTATTTATATATTTATATAAGTTAAGGCAAGCAAAATATAAACAATAATCCAAAAATTTACTTATAATATATTAGACTATTCCTTTAATGATTTTATCACTAAAATTAAAAATAACAACTAAAAAAATTACATCGTTCGGCGATATATTCTTATGCGGCATTGAAAAAGCATGCCTTTTTCAGCAGAAAAATATGATTTTAATAGCCGATTTTATTAAAAAATTAGGCCTTGAAGAAAGTTTGGATTCTTTTTCTCCTATTCCGGGAAGCGACAGAGTATATAAACCCTACCGTAAATATTATCTTTAATCTCTTCATATTTCGCTTTCATATTATTCTAACAAACGAATGTTACAAGATTATTACAATTATGTTAAATTTTCGTAACAATATTATTGAAGGAGCTATTTTACAATTTAATTTTAAATATAAAAATGCATCAGGGGGAATCCGCATAAAACGAATTTCAATAAAATAAAAAACGCCGCTTTATTTATTATATTATCGTCCGGGGGGTGCCGGCTGAACGATAAAAATAAAATAAAGCGGCGAAAAAGGTTAAGTGCCCTGCCTTTTATTCTTCTGCCGATTTTTTAACCTGCAAAAGTTTTTTCGTTATATCTATGAAAAGAACCAGAACGCCTATGCTGAAAATTATATCTCCGGGAACTCTCAACCACAGCCACAGGTCGGTCTTGTCGTAAAAATAGATGCTTCTCGAATACCAGTAGCCGTGTTTAATCGAAGCCGCGAACTGCATAAAGCCTTCCGGCAGGAAATTAAAGATAACCCATAAAATCATGCCTACGTTAAAGCACCATAGGGCAACTCTTCCTGCGCCTTCCGTCCATTTGGAAGGTTCGACTATCATCCTTAAGACATAATAGGACAATGCGATGCCCAGAAGACCGAAAACTCCGAATAAAGCAGTGTGCCCATGGTTTATCGTTAAATACTGGCCATGTTCGTAATAGTTCATTAACGGAGTATTGATTAATGCGCCGAAAACGCCTGCCCCGATAAAGTTCCAAAACGTAGAAGCCTCTAAATATTTAAACGATAAATCCTGCGGAAACGCTTTGCCGGCTTTTACAAGGATATTTTTCTCGTAAACCGCCTGCATAGTTAAAAGCAGCAGGGGAATAACCTCGAGGAACGAGAACATAGAGCCGAGCGCAATCCAGATAGACGCGTCGCCTATGAAATAAAAATGATGCCCCGTTCCGATAATGCCGCCCAAGAATATAAGAATTATCTCAAGAAGCAGGGTATTTTCTATAGTCGTTCTTTTCACGAGACCCTGCGAAAGGAAGAAATAGCCTATAACCGCAACGGCAAAGAATTCAAAGGTTCCTTCGACCCATAGATGAACGACCCACCATCTCCAGAAATCCGTTATAGTCCAATTTTTGAGAATCCACGCAAGCGGAAACATTCCGAATACGTACATCAAACCTATAGTAACGGCGCTTATTAAAAACAGTCTTTCGACGCTCCATTTATCGGTATTTTTTATGAAATGAGGCCTTAGCGCCCTGTAAAGTATTACCACCCACAGCAGTAAGCCTACGAATACGATAATCTGATTGAGCCTTCCCAACTGCAGATATTCAAGCCCCTGATTGCCGAGGAAAAACCATAAGCCCTTATGAAAATAGCCTTTGGCTCCCAGATACATTCCTACAAGAGCCGCAACTCCGTCGATTAATAATGCCCACCAGAGAAAATCGATAAAAAACGACTGCCATTTTGCTTCTTTTCCGCCGCCTATATATTTAGAAACGAATATACCGGCGCCGAGCCATGTCGAAGCGATAAATAAAATCGCAAGCTGAATATGCCACGACTTAACGATATTAAACGGCAGAGCGGTAAGAGTATGAATTCCGAAAAACGACGCTCTTTCCGCATAATAATGCGCCAGAAGCATACCCGCTATAATCTGCAAACCGAGCAGGAAAACGCCTAAGAAAAAGAATTTGGCGGATTTTTTCATCGAATGGGTAATTTTAAAATTATCCAGGTCCACCATCGGTTTCCAGTTTTCGAGCATTGCGGGAGCTTCCTGCCAGCCCGGAGAAATATAGTTAAGGAAAAACCATATGACGAGACCCGCAAGGGCGATAAAAGTCGCCAGAGATGCAAAAGTCCACGTATAAAGATAAGTCGGCGGAGTATTGCCCGCGCCTCTGCTGTATGGCCAGTTGTTGGTATAGGTATGATTAACTCCCGGCCTTAACGTCTCGGCGCTCCACGCCGCCCACGAATAAAATTCCACTATCCTTTTTATATCCTGTTTGGAAGGCACCAGATTTTTTCCTATTCCGAGGTTCCGGTCGCCTTTTGTGTAAAGATTTTCGATTCTCTTTTGAATCTTCCCCAAAGCATATATCTCGCCGGGCGTGTAAGTCAAAAGTCTGCCTGCCTGAGAAAATCTGTTTTTCTTTATTTTAGATATTACGAGAGATTTTATATAAACCCGGTCTCTCGGCGAGAGTTGAGCGTAAGGCTTCTTATAAAGCTTCTGCGCCTCGAAGTCTCTATAGTACTTAACTTCCCTGTGAATATACTGGTCTGTAAAGTCCTGCCCGAAATATGCGCCGTTGCCGTAAATAGAGCCGTAGTCCATAAGGTCGAATTCCTGAAACCTCGCCTTTCCGGCAACGATATCTTTTCCGGTAAAGACGGTCTTGCCTTTTTGGGTTACTACCTGCGCCGGAATAGGCGGCGCGCCGTAATATACCTTGAACGTTCCGTAAACCAACAGAACGACAAGGAATATAATCGTAAGCGATAACGTAATTTTTAAAAATTTGTTTACCGCTTTTTCGTCATAATAAATGCTTTTTTCCATAAACTTTCCTCTTTTCATTTATTACAGTTAATTAAAATAAATTAAATCTAACCGCGAACCGTTAAATATTTTCACTCCTTTTATCGTCGTTTGCTTTTTTATTTTTCATTTTATTTTGAATATCCTGCGCCTTTTTTAATTCCGCCGTTATGATTTTTCTGTCTTCTCTGTTTAAATGGTTGAACAATAATACAAAATACATTGTTCCGGTAGGATTTTTCAGGAAACCGTTTACGTTCTCCTTGTAAACTTTTTTTACGTCGGAATAGGCGCCTGAAAGGTCTTGGCCGACATGCCCTCCCTTAACATCTAATGCTCTTATATTATGGCATCTGACGCACCCTAATTTATAAAATATCTTTTTTTCCTGCCGGAGCGATAACTTTTTTAGAATTTAATCCGATTCCGTCGGATGTCCTCAAAGAATAATATAATTCTATAAAAGACAGCGAAATGATAATAATCAATCCTGCTATTGCAGGCGCCCATACCGCCATAAATCTTTTGTCGAATTTCGGTAGAATCGCCATAATAAATTAAAAAATTAAAATAAATTATTTCAAGTTTATTAAATTATAAAAAATTTTAAAAATTAAACGTTATGACTTTTGTCACATTTTTATTTTTTATAAAATTATTTTATTTTATTAATGTGACAAAAATCATATATTAAACGTTTAAGATTAGGGATAATAGAACTATAGGTTAAAAAATAATAACGCAAATTTAAAATTAGAGGAGAAATATAAATGGAAACCGATGAGGATATTTTACTTTTAAAGAGCGTAGGCGAAATTGCTACGGAAAATCCGGAAAAAATCGGGGTATTTAAAAAATACGGCGTGGATTTTTGCTGCGGCGGTTCAAAAACGTTAAAAGATGTATGCGAAGAATCCGGCATAGACCGGCTGCTAATAGTCGATGAATTAAAAAGTCCTTCGGCGGTGGAAAACGACGATAATTACTCGTTAAGTAAAAAAGCGAACGACTGGGACGTTAATTTTTTAATAGACTATATAGTTAATATACACCATACGTTTTTACGGGTTCATATTCCGGAGGCCGAAGGTTATGTCGAAAAAATTGCAAACGTCCACGGAAAGGGACACCCGGAACTCCTTAAAATAAGGGAGCTTTTTACTAAAATGTCGCAGGCTATGTTCCTTCATTTAGACAAAGAAGAAGAAGGGCTCCTGAGCGATATAAAAGCCGGAAAAACCGAAAACATAAAACAAGAAATTGAAGATGCGCTGTATTACCATGAATACGTAGGGCATATTCTGAAAGAGATGCTTTTTTTAAGCTCCGGCTATTCGGTTCCTAAAGACGCCTGCGCTTCTTATAAGCATGCATACGAACTGCTGAAGAATATTTCAGACGATATAATGATTCACGTTCACATGGAAAACAATATTCTTTTTAAAAAAATCTAAGCGCCTTTTTTATTGCACGGCTTCCGGTAACATATTCCCTTTTTTATCGGCTGCAAAATCGGCGATGGAATAAGAGCTTAGGGCTTTCGTCAGCATTTTTTGAATATCGAGCCACATAAAATGCACGTCGCAATTGCCTACGTTCCGGCAGGAAGATTTATTAACCACGCATCTGTTCAGAACGATAGGCCCGTCTATAATTTCTACCACCATTTTTATTGTAATATCCTCGGGGCGGGCGTTAAACGTAAATCCGCCTTTAGTTCCGATAAAAGAATGGACAAGACCGCTTTTAGCGAGCGTTTGAAATATTTTCGACATAAAAGAAGCCGGCGAATTCGTGTTTTTAGCTATATCTTTTACGAAACATACCGCCCCTGCAGGCTTTTTTGCCATATATACCAGTCCCCGTATCGCGTAATCGCTGGCTCTTGAAATATTCATATAAACACCTCTAATTGAGATAAAATTTGTCTTATATTTTATTATATATTAAACGGCAAAAAAATGCCCTATAAAAAATTAAGACATATTTTGACTTATTTTTATTATTAAGATATACTTTAATCAAAAAGTATAATTATAATAAGCAGTTAATTTAAAATGGAAAATCGGAGGAAAAAGATTATGAAAACGAAGGTGAACGCTAAAACATTTCTAGCTATAACGGTTTTTAATGTTTTGGCCGTATCTATTATGGTTATTATGGGAATCGCTTTTACGGGAAATTCGTCTTACGGCGCAGCGGCAAAAATATCGCAGAAAGATGCAGAATTGATTAAGGTCTATGTCAAAATCCTTAACAAAGTCGGCAATAACAAAAAGGTTTACCCCGCTATTGAAAAAAATCTCGGCATCACACAATCGGCTTTGAATAATTATATGAACAAAAGCGCGAGCTTAGGTGATGCTGTTTTTTTAAAAATAATTGAAAAAAATGCCGTTAATCAGACGGAAGTAGAAAACTTTGTCAATAAGTATTCGGCGAACAAGAATATGATTGGACAACTCAACGACAACAGCTTTAATGTAAAAAATGTAATAAAGGAAATGAATAACGTCGTTAAATTAAAAGTCGTAAACGAGGTCTATAGAACTGCAACCGGCGTCAGTGTTGACCATGAATTAAGTCTCGCCGTCAATACTCCAAATAACTCGCATAACTTAACCGTAAAAAACTATATGACCAACCAAACCGGCAACGTTTATCAAAATCATGAAATAATCAACCAAACACAAAATACCAACAAAAATATCCAGCAGATAAATTCCAATCAGCAGCAGTTGGAACAGATTAATAATACACAAAGGCAAATAAACCAGGTAAATAATACTCAGCGGCAGCTTCAGCAGATAAACAATACCCAGCAACAATTACAGCAGATTAATAATACTCAACGACAGATGATGGGAAGATAAACATTAATAAAATTGCGCAAGCCGATTATTTAAATCGATTTTTATAATCTTTAGATTTTTGGCTTGCATTTTTTTTATTAAATTTTAATTATTTATATAGTTAAATAATTTAATCGATAATTCATAAAAAGGAAGCGCTTATATGGCAAAAAACATCATTAAAGCAAGATATATAACATTTTTTTTAATAATTTTTTCTTTAACGTTCGTTTATATACCCAAATCATTCGGCTCTTCAAAGATACAGACCGGAATCGGTTATAATGAAACATGGGGGAATTACGGCACAAATTATACGACATCCTTGATATATATACCGTTGAATATAAATTATTACCCGAATAGCACTTTTAATTTCTCGGCGACAATCCCTTATGAGGATGTCAGTAAACCTGCATCTGCAACATTAATTAACGGAGTGCCTGTTCAAAGAGGCGGCGTTTCGTCAAGCGCGACTACGACGGAAAGCGGTTTGGGAGACATTGTGTTGACAGGAAATTATAATATTATAAATCAGCTTAATAACCATTCCCTTCCGACCTTAACCGCAACGGCCTTCGTTGATTTACCGACCGCAAGCGAGTCGAAAGGTTTAGGAACGGGACAAACAAATTTCGGCTTCAACTTAGGATTAACCCAATTAATTAAATCATATTTCTATTTTATTAACGGCGGTTATACTGTTTTAGGCAAACCGTCAGGCGTTAACGGATTGTCTAATCCTTTGTCGGCTTACGCCGGCGCCGGTAAATTAGTTACAAATAATTTATCTTTTGCTGTTTCAGGCGCATGGACACAGGCTTTTATTTCCGGCACCCATGATACTGTCACAGGAAATTTATCGTTAATTTATACCGTTGTAAAAAATAATACAATCGGGGTAACTTATATAAAGGGTTTTACAAACGAAAGTCCGTCCGAGGGAATTATGTTAAATTATACATTAGGGTTTTAAAATCTTACAAAAATTTTGAAAAAAACATATTAATTTAAGCCAAGCTTGATTTAAACGGCAAAAAAATGCCCTATAAAAAATTAAGGGGGGTTAATTTAATTATAGGGCATCGGATAAAGGTCAAAACAAAATCGAGAAGAAATAAATTAATAACTGCTTTCGTCCATTTTTACCTTTAATCCGAACTTTTTATACGCGTAAATTGCATATATTAAAACCAACGGCAGGCCTATAAGGGTCGCTATCAGCATAACTAAAAGCGTTAGATGATTAGAAGCGGAATTATATATGTTTAAACTGTATTCAGGATTAATTGAAGAAGGTACGATATCGGGAAATACCCCGACCGCCAGACTTGCGACCGCTCCAAGAATGCCTGCTATAGAATAGGCGAACGGTTTAACGTCGCTCGAAGACCCCGCAGTTAAAATAGCGCCTATCCCGCCGATAAGCATTATAACCGGAACAATATCCCCTATAATGCCGAAGCTGTTGTTTAGAAGCCTCGGCGCAAATATCGGAGAAATCAGTAAAAACAGCAGGGTAAATACTATATACGCCACTGCAAACCATTTTGCAAAAACTCTTGCCCTTTGCTGGACTTCCCCTTCTGTCTTCATAATCAAATAAGCCGAGCCGTGCATTAAAAACATCGACAGCGATACAAGCCCTCCTGCTAATCCGAAAATATTTAAAAGGCTGAACAGGGACTGGTAATCGACGTGGTCTTTATTAAGCGGTACGCCCATTAAGACATTTGCGATAGCCACGCCGAGCAGGAGAGCGATGCCTAAGCCGGTAACCGTAATATCGGCATCCCAAAACTTCCTCCAGCCTGCGCTTTCGACTTTGCTTCTGAACTCGAAAGATACAGCCCTGAATA
>JAJYZM010000027.1 GCA_021799935.1 bacterium
TATTTTTTAAATATCCTTCGGTTTTCATATGCAGGGCGCAGATTGCAAGAAACTCGTCGCCCAACAGAGTCTTTCCGTTTTCGTCGCAAAAAATTACCCTGTCGCCGTCCCCGTCTAAAGCCAATCCGACGTCGGCGCCGTTTTTCTTGACGGAGGAACTTAAATGTTCGGGATACATCGAGCCGCATCCTTCGTTAATGTTTATTCCATCGGGACTTGCGCCTTCTAAAATAATTTCGGCTCCAAGCTCCGAAAAAACTTCCGGGGCGGCTTTATAATTCGCTCCGTTTGCGCAATCGAGAACTATTTTCAGTCCGTTTAAGGTAAGATTTTTAGGAAAAGAAAGTTTAGTAAAAATAACGTATCTTCCGGTAGCGTCGTCTATCCTGTGGGCTTTGCCTATATTAATTCCGGTCGTGCCCGCGTTATCGAAATTAAAATTAAAAAATAAATCTTCGATTTTCTTTTCTACCTCATCGTCGAATTTAAACCCGTTTCTGTCGAAAAACTTAATGCCGTTATCGTAAAAAGGATTATGCGAAGCGGAAATTACGACCCCGGCATCCGCCCTCATGCTCGAAGTTATAAAAGCGACCCCCGGCGTAGGCATAGGTCCTACCAAATAAACATCCGAACCCATAGCGCATATACCCGACGAAAGAGCCGTTTCCAGCATATAACCGGAAATTCTCGTATCTTTTCCTATAACTATTTTTAACCTTTTGTCTTTTAATTTTAAAACCTTAACTAATGCCATACCGAGTTTTAAAGCAACTTCGGATGTCAAAGGGTATCTGTTTGCCTGTCCGCGCACGCCGTCGGTGCCGAATAATTTCCTGCCGTTCAAATTATCTCCTTTCTATCGCCATATTAACGTTTACTTTTTTATTATACAAAATTTTTACTAATTTTGTAGGTTTTCTTAAGGAAACCGTTAATAATTTATTTTTGCCTATATTGTTTAAATTTATTTTCATCGTCGTTATAACCGAAAGATGGCTTACGATATCTCTAGGTCCCTTTACTCTGACGTATTGCGGGAATACCTCTATGCTTCTTAAAATATATCCTTTTGGAAGGGTTCCGACCGTTACCGGAAGTACTTTTACGTATCTTGTTATAATTCTGCTTATTATTATAGGAACTATCCTCGGACGAATTTTAATAATTTTAACTCCGTTAGGAAGATTTAGATAAGCGCTGCCTAAAATTATCGTATTTTTTTTTGCCAATAGGGAATATCCGTTTATTTTAAAAATAATTTTTTTATTAAGTTTCATCAGCGCAATTCTCGAGCCGCGCAATTTTAAATGGATTTTTGCCGGAAGCGCGTTACTGACGGCATACCCTTTGGGAAGATGCTCGACGGCTATCCTCGCCGTATAGACGGCATCCTGTTTCGTTCCTCCGACGACGTAAGCCCATATAATAACGGCAAAAACTAGAGAGAAAAGTTTCAGCCAGAAATTTTTTTTAATCAGATTTTCTAAATATTTACCCATTTTTATTTTTCGCCGTATTTTCCGAACAGAAGTTCGGAAGCGGTTCTTATTAAACTATGTCCGTGGTCGTACTGGTATTTTAAGTTTTTTAAAAGCTGGTTCCTCAAATCTTCCATATTTTCTACGTTAGATATTTTTTTCGGGCGGATAATCGAAATTTTACCGCTTTCTTCGGAAATAACTAACGAAAACGCATCGGTAAGCTCGGAAAGCCCTATTGCGGCCCTGTGTCTCGTTCCTAATTTTTTGCTTATATTGTCCTCCGTGGAAAGAGGCAGATAACATGAAGCGGCGGCAACTCTGCCCTTTTGAATAATAACGGCGCCGTCGTGAAGAGGCGAAGGCGGAGTAAATATGCTTAAAAGAAGTTCTTTGGATACTATAGAGTCTAATTTGACTCCGATTTTTAAATAATCTCCGAGAAACACGTTTCTTTCGAAGACTATAATCGCCCCTATTCTTTTTGAGGCGAGTTCAAAAGCCGCCTTCGATGTTTCTTCGATTAAGTTTACCCTTTCTAATTTATTCTGGGCGACTGCGAAAGGATTTTTTCCGACTTCGATGAGCGCCCTTCTTATCTCGTTTCTGAAAAGAACTATTATTACGATTATAATGGAACTTAAAAAATTGCCGAAAATATATTCCGTAGCATAAAGCTTAAGCACTACCGCAAATAAAAATACGGCAAAAACTATTATCAGCCCCACTAATACCTGAAACGCGCCGGTTCCTTTAATGAGAGTTATCGCCCTGTATGTTATGAAGGCGACTATAATGATATCCGCTATATCGCGCCATCCGAAATTTTGCAAAAGAGAAAACATATTCTATGCCGTTACCCTTTCCAATAAAGACAATGCCGACGAGGTTTGCTTTATGTCGTGAACCCTTACGATATCGACGCCTTTAAGTTTTAAATAAGATGCAAGCGCAAGATTTCCGCTTAAGATTCCGCTTTTATTGTTTCCGGCAATATGTTTTACGAACGATTTTCTTGAAACACCTGCCAAAACAGGCATTCCAAGCGATTTAAACGATGTGATTCCTGCCAGCATATTATAATTGTCGTCCGAAGATTTTGCAAAACCGAATCCAGGGTCGAGTATAATATTGCCGGTATCGTATCCTTTAGTTTCCATATATTCCATTTTGCTTTTAAAATAAGACAATATCTCATAGAAAATATCGTCGTACGCCTCTAATTTTTTTTGCATGTTTTCGGGGGATTTCTCTCTGGAATGCATCATAATATACGGGGCTCCCGTATTTTTCAGGACTTTAGCCATTCCTTCGGCGTCGAATGAAAGACCGGAAACGTCGTTTACTATAGAAGCTCCGGCATAAAGGGCTTCTTTTGCGACTGCCGGTTTTCTCGTATCTATCGATATAGGAACAGACGTTATTTTCGACAATTTTTCTATTACGGGACAGACTCTGTCTATTTCGGTTTGAATATCTATTTCCAGGGACCCCGGCCTTGTGGATTCGCCTCCTATATCTATAATGTCCGCTCCTTCTTTTTCTATTTCGACGCCTCTTTTAACGGCGGAAGAATAATCCGAATATTTGCCTCCGTCCGAAAATGAATCTGGGGTAACGTTAAGGATACCCATTATATAAGTTTTTCCGTTAAAGACTATGTCGTTTTTTTTGGTTCTTATCGTTGCGGGATTAGATTTTTTGAAAGATTTATCGCATTCCGAAAGTATATTTTCGAGTTCCGCGGATAATTCGCTTAAACC
Source organism: bacterium (assembly GCA_021799935.1). Next base: position 3,245 of record JAJYZM010000027.1, read on the forward strand.
GAATTGCTGAGTTTTTATTTTTTTTACTATAATCCTTAACTGTACGGGCGTACCGAATAAAATAGAATCGGATACCGCAATTTTTCCGGTAATAACGTCTCTATGATTGGCTAGTTCCGCCCCTATGCTGAGGGCTTCCTGCTTGAGAATATTCAGCGCGGTCGAATTTATGTTTTTCAGTTTGATAATTATATATTTAAGCTTGTCTCCCATAATAATTTTGCCGGTGCCGGACACTCCTATGCTCGATAATGCGTTAAAAGCTATATGGCTGTCCAGAATATCTACGAGGTATGCTTTCATATATAACCGTTAGAGACTGTTAAAATTGCTTTTTTCGCCGCGTCGAAGGACGTATCGGTTTATCCTTCTATGTCTATCCCTTCGCCGCTTTCGCCGTTTTTATCGGCTGAATTATCTTTTTCGCCTTCAACTTCGTTGGTTTTATAATCCGGCTTGCGGGCGATAATAATTTCATCGATTTCCTTCCCGCTTAAAGACTCTTTTTCTATAAGTTTCAAGGCGAGGTCGTTAAGTATGCCGATGTTCGCAGTTAAAATCTCCCGCGCTCTTTCATGGTTTTTAGTTACGATTTCCTTAACTTCGTCGTCGATAGCCACGGCGGTGGATTCCGAATAATCCTTATGCTGGGCGAATTCCCTGCCGAGAAATATCTGCTCTTCTTTTTTTCCGAAAGTAATAGGTCCAAGCTTTTCGCTCATACCCCATTCGCATATCATTTTTCTTGCGATATCGGTAGCTCTTTCTATATCGTTGGAAGCTCCGGTAGTCGCCTGATTGAAAATAATTTCCTCCGCCGTTCTGCCGCCGAGTAAAATAGCTATTTCGTTGAGCAGGTATTCTTTATCGTAGTTGTGTTTTTCGTCTATTGGGAGCTGCTGGGTAAGCCCCATGGCCATACCTCTTGGAATTATGGTGACTTTATGAATAGGGTCCGTCCCCGGAAGCAGTTTTGCGACGAGGGTGTGTCCCGATTCGTGATAAGCGGTAATTTTCTTTTCTTTTTCCGTGATTACCATGCTTCTTCTTTCCGTTCCCATCATTACCTTGTCTTTAGCTTCTTCGAGGTCTGCCATAGTAACAGCCGTTTGGTTTTTTCTGGCGGCCAAAAGTGCAGCCTCGTTGACCATATTTGCAAGGTCGGCGCCGGAAAATCCGGGAGTCCCCCTGGCTATAACTTTTAAATTCACGTCTTTATCTAAAGGCACGTCTTTGATATGGACTTTTAATATTTCTTCCCTTCCTTTTATGTCGGGTTTGGGAACCACTACCTGCCTGTCGAACCTTCCGGGCCTTAGGAGGGCGGGGTCTAAAACATCAGGCCTGTTGGTAGCAGCAATTAAAATCACGCCTTCGTTAGGTTCGAAACCGTCCATTTCTACGAGAAGCTGATTTAACGTCTGCTCCCTTTCGTCGTGTCCGCCTCCTAAACCGGCGCCTCTATGCCTTCCTACGGCGTCTATTTCGTCTATAAATATTATACAGGGAGCGCTTTTCTTTCCCTGCGCAAAAAGGTCTCTTACCCTCGAAGCGCCTACCCCGACGAACATTTCGACAAAATCCGAGCCGCTTATGCTGAAGAAAGGAACTCCAGCCTCCCCGGCTATAGCTTTTGCAAGAAGAGTCTTACCGGTTCCGGGAGGGCCGACGAGAAGTACGCCGTGCGGTATTCTGCCTCCAAGTTTCGTGAATTTTTTAGGGTCTTTTAAGAAATCTACTATTTCTTCCAATTCCTGCTTCGATTCTTCTATGCCCGCCACGTCTTTAAATGTTACTTTGTTCGTGCCGTCGTTTAAAAGTTTCGCTTTAGATTTTCCGAAAGACATCGCCTTTCCCGCCCCGCCCTGCATCTGCCTCCAGAAAAAATACCAGAACGCGAAAAGTATTATTATCATAGGCAGCCAGTCTATCAGAAAACTCAAATACCACGGCGAACCCGGTTTCGGTTTGGCGTCGATTTCCACGTTATGTTTTTCAAGAAGCGTTACGAGTCCGGGATAAGTCGGCGCATACGTGGTGAATTTCTTTCCGTTTTTAAAAACTCCTATTATGTCGTGGGATTCTACGGTAACGCTTTTAACGTTGCCTGCCCTAACTTCCTTTATTAATGAAGAAAAAATTATCTTTTTAGTTTTAGGCGGGTGATGATTGAACATCGTAAAGATAAAAATCATCAAAAAGATTATAAATATCCAGAGTAAAAGGTTTTTTAGTCTCGAATTCAAATTATATTGACCCCCTTAAGGTTTTTGGAGTAAATTATTACACGGCACATATATAAATATGTCATATTTATATATTTTTTTCAATAACTATTTGCATTCTATTAATATTTTAAATTACGATTTAGAAACTATTTATGTATTCTTTTTAAATTTTCACTCTATCCGCATAATCCCGGCATTTCTCGTAAGTTCAGTTATTTTAATATCGTCGCTTATTTCGTTTAAGGAAACCCACGCTATTTTGCCGCTGAAAAGTATTAATGGAATGACTCTCCTTACGTTTGCCGGCACTTTTTTATCTATAAAATATTCTTTCAATTTCTTGCCGCATTTCATACCCAGAGGAACAAACCTGTCGCCGTTGTTGAAAGGTCTTACCGTAATGGGAAAACCGATTTTGTCGTAATCGAAATAAGCGGTATCTGGCCGAAAAATAATTTCCCCTTTTAAAATATCTTTTATAATTTTATCCGACGCCTCTGCGGATAATTTTTCTATATGAAAGGTTTTGTTGATTTCCTTAATGTTTACGGAATGCCGTCCGGTTTCGCCGGCGTCATTACGGATTATGCAGTTATATCTCTTTTTGGGCCCCGATTTTGGGTTTTCGAGAGGTTCTTCCAGTTCGAAATTAAAAGATTTAAAAATTAAATTTTTTGCCGACGGAATATATTCTATAATAATCTTATCGTATTCTTTTCTGACGGCGGTAAATGAATTAATATAAAAATAAGTATTAGGTTTTTCGGATTTTATTAATTGAACAAATGCTTTAAGATTTTTATAATAAACTATCGGTTTTTTTATGAAAATATCATTTTTATTTTTTGAATCATAACCGCAGGCGCCCAGGACCGCAATCCTTAAAATTCTGTATAACAATGCGTCTTCTAATCTCGATAAGTCGTTTTTTTCAAAAACTATACGTTTCCCGTCCGGTTCCGGTTTGGCAATATCGTTAAAATTTTTACGCGCAATCGTCTCGATAAAATCGTCGTCTTTTTTTAAAATTTCCGCCGTATTTTTAACCGTTTTCAAAAAAGAGGGATTGCATTCTTTAAGGGAAGGTATTATATTTAATCTGACGAAATTTCTTAAAATTTTTGTATCCGCGTTGGTTTGGTCTTCTACGAATTTTATGGAATTTTTATCCGCGAAATCTCTTATTTCCGATTTTGAATGGTTTATCAGCGGCCTGATTACCGAACCGGACCTGACGTTAAAACCGGATATAGAGCCTGCCCCTCCGCCGGTAATCAGCCTCATAACTAAATTTTCGGCAAAATCGTCCAAATGGTGGGCAACCGCAATCTTTTCCGCTTTAAAATCCTCAGCCGTTTTCATTAAAAAACGGTATCTCAAAATGCGCGCCGCCTCTTCGAGATTTAATTTATTTTCTTTTGCGTATAATTTAACGTCTATGCTCCCGGCATAAAAAGGGATAGAAAGTTTTTTGCATAAATCTTCGACAAACTTTATATCCTCTGCTGAAGACCGTCTTATTTTGTGGTCTAATGAAGCGCATGCAATATTAATTCCGAAATAATGCCTCAGTTCGTAAAGCGAACAAAGCATAACGGTCGAATCTATGCCGCCGCTGACGGCGGCTACTACTCTTTCCCCCCAGGCAAGAAGGTCGGAATCTTTTACGGTTTTAGTTAGTTTATTAAGGAAAGAAGAACTTAATTTATCCAATTTAATTCATATTTGTTTCATAACTAATTTTAATTGTTCGCATGGTCGAAAGATATTTCGAAATAGGACCTTTTTTCTATCATATTGTGAACGGGGCATATCCGTGAAACTTTCCGCAGTTCTTCGAGTTGGTCTCCGTCGAGATTTCCGATAAATTTTATATTTTTTTCTATTTTATGGACGTAGCCTCTTTCGTTATCGGGTTCTGCGCCGGCACTCTTTATCTCTTCCGCTCTTACCCTCTTGTGGGTTAAACTTATTTCTACGCTCTTCAAGTCATACTTCATTCTTTTGGCAAACATCATCAGAACGGATACGGTGCATGCGCCTTCGGCTCCGAGAACAAGTTCTATCGGATTAACGGCAAGTTCGTCCCCGCCGGAAGCTTCGGGCTCGTCCGTTATAAGCGTATGCTTTTCGGTAATAATCTGGTTCTGCAAATTATTCAAATGTTTTACCTTTACCTTGACTAATTCGCCTTCGGACATTCTTGCTCTCCTAATCGTATTCCAATAACTCTTTTCTTACCCTGTTTACGTCGCCTGCATTAAGTTCGAACGGAAAACTCCTGATATTTTTCGGCGAAGAATCGCCGAAAGGCCTGTTGCATGCCGAAATTTCGGTTTTTCCCGGACATCCGGTAGTCTGGAAAGCCGCGCCTCTTTCTATTATCTCCGCTACGTTTTTAAAAGGTATTCCGAAATCGGTTATTCTTCCGCCGCCGTCGAATTTGATATCTTCAGCCCTGCCCATGTCGTAGTCTATTATATGTCTTGCCGCTTGAATTCTCCTGTATTGGCCCGCCGGACACTGGGGATGATTTTCCAGCCTCGAACCTTTTTCCCGATAAAAAGAAAAAAGATGCGACCTTGCTCCTTTATCTCTCACATCCTGCATCCTGAAACACATTTCCCGTTCAGTTTCGCCGAGGCCGGCCACGAGATGACATCCGACCTTATTTTTGCCGAAAACGGCAACGGAATATTCCAGTATATCGTTATATTTTTCCCATCTGTGCGGACCGCCGACGCCCCTTCCCCTGTATTCGTCGAACAGTTCCGGAGTCGCGGCGTCTAAGGCGACGGTTACCATATCGGCGCCGTATTCCTTAAAGCGGTCTATATCTTTATGCTTTAATACGGTAGGAGTCATCAGTATAGAAACGGGGCAATGCAGTTCTTTTGCAAATCTTTTTAAAACGGTAAAGGTATCGTCTTTCGCCCTTTCGTGCGTAATCATCGAAATACATATTCTATCTACCGTATCTTTCTTCTTAAGCACGGCTCCGATAATATCGTCCGTTTTAAATACCGGCCAATCGACTCTTATAAAACTTTTGTCGTTATATTCGCCTTCCCTCGATTTCTGAAGTCCGCAATATGCGCAGTTTGCCCTGCATCCTTCATCATAGGCTAAAAGAACGTTTATACAGTGCAGGCAGGCGTTGCGGTAAAAAATGCCCGGTACGAAATCCATCGTCATTGCCGCCGCAAGGCTTACTTTTAAATATTTCGGAGAATTGCCGGAAACGTTATCTCTTTTACTTTGATAATTTAAATTTTCTATGGCAGCCGTTCCGCTCATATAATATATGTCCTCCGGTTTTATTTTCATCCGAACATTTTAAATAAAACGTTAACTCCTAACGAAGTTTCCCCTTCAAAACTGCCTTCGTAAGCAGATTCTTCA
>JAJYZM010000028.1 GCA_021799935.1 bacterium
AACGATATTATATAAAAAATAAGAAGGGATTAACCCGTCCAGTAATTTCCGGAATGGGTGTCCAGTTAAAAACGGAAAAGCCGTCCAGTTAGAACGGAATACGCAAAACAATATAAAGAAAATTAAAATAACTTTAAATTAAGGAAGAAAATCATGGAAAAAAACATTCAAGAAATTGCTAAAGAAATTGCGGCAGAAATAATTTCAAGAGGAAACGACTCAGGAAGAGAGTACATAGTATATAAATCTGGGCTATGGGAAGCTTTGTATCAAGGACAACAAAGGCTAAATATGGAAAGAAGACATAGGAGAACCAAAAGCAAAAAAATCGCAATATTTAGAATATTTGGACGAGTGTAAAAGTTTTATTGTAGATAAAATTATGGACAATGCGCCGGATAGGGATTATGAATATGGCGCCGACGAAGCAATTTTTCAAATATCAGTATAAATAATCACTTTGGGGGTCAACAATGAAAACAATTAAGAAAAAAGCTACGCCCACTCAGATTTCTATCTTAAAGTATTTATGTTCCGATATGGGCGTAAAAAATCTTGCCGATTTTATTATTTTCGCCGCAGAGAATAATGTTAAAACCAACGGATTTGAAGATTTATCTTTCGTTGGTGCGGCTAAACTAATAGTCTGTAGTCTTGCCGTTTCCTCCCGCTCTACAAATTAATAAAGAAATTGCTTAAGCTTGCCATTTTCGGCAAGCCCATTCCCCTAACTTGACAAATATAAAATATAACGTTAAATAATCAACATTTTTTTACATTTATATTTATCTATAACTCCAATATTTTAGTCGATTAAAAGTTAATTTGCCTAACCGTATCTTAAGGTCAAATACCGTCTTAATTCGGTCAAACTCAGTCAAATGCCGTTTATTTTTGTATTATTTAATTTTTTTAGACGCTATATAGCCGTATCTTAAGGTTAAATTCGGTCAAACAAGGTAATAATTCGGTCAAATGCGGTATAGGCTTAACGCCTTATAACATATGGCGTTGATGAGAAAAATAACGTCGAAAATATCCCCACCGCGCATTGTCTTGATAGGTTGGAAAATAGATAAGAAATTTATTGAATAATATAAGTATATCTTTTTTGGCATTTATTTGTCAATCGGCGGGGGGGGGGCTGTGTCATGCAAGTAGTTTTTATTTTATTAATAACTTAACAATTTAAAAAGGATATGTCAAGTTAAAATAATATTTAACTCTTATCTTGACAAACCTAAAATACAAAGATATAATATATTTATCTTTCTCGGATGTGCCGTATTTTCTTTATTTAAGGCTTTTAAGCCTCGATATGGCATATTAATTACTTTAATAAGAAGAAATTATTAAAGACGTATTTTATAACCTCACGGGGTTAAACCGGTTATAATCTCAATCTTCCCCCGAACGTGCCGCTTCAGTGCGACCTTTCCAAACTATTCTTATTGAGGACATTTTGTCTCCATCCCCAATCATATTCCATTTTTTTAATTAATTTTTTATATATATTTTATTTAATATGGGAGGTATTTATGCTGGAAATCTATCAGATTCTAAGCCTATACAAATCAATTCAACTTTGCCTGATAAACGAAAAAGGACGTATTCTCCTGAATTTCGCTACTTGCTTAGATGACATTAACTTTGAGAGGCTTACAAAAAGAAATCTTGATAATGGAATTTATTTTATCCCGCCTGCTGAATCTAATGTTTTATTTTTAGACGATTTGACGGCAATAGATGTAATTCCTTATCGTTCAATTATAGTGCAAACAAGCTCAAAAAAGTTCCAGGCACATATTTTTATTGATAAAATTATGTCTGCCGAACAAAGAACAAAGTTGCAGCGTATTTTGGTTAGGCGATTTAATGCTGATGTTGGGGCGACGTCGGGAATGCAGCCAAGACGTCTGCCCGAATTCACAAATCAGAAATATCCAGAACGACCGTTAATTAAGATTGCTAAAAATACAATAGCTAATTCCAGTGTGCCTGTTCTTGATATTTCGAAAATAATTTGTGAAGAACCTAAAGTAAGTCAGCCTACTTATTTACCAAAACCAAACTACTCAAAAAAATCAAAATCTTGGAACGACTTTTTTTTAGGCGATGCTTCGAGTGCCGATATGAGATATGCTTTATATCTTGGCCGACAAGGTTGGACGGATGAAGCTATTAAGGCTCAACTTCTTGCCGAAAGCAATAATCTTTCAAGAAGGAAATCCGGACATATTGAGGATTACCTCAATCGCACAATCTTAAAAGCCCGTTCTTACTTTTAATTCCATTTAGGGTTGCGTCCGGCTTTTTTCCGCTTGCCGGAAGAAAGACAGACACAACCCCCATTCTAAAAAAAATCCGCCGGAGTTTTTTACGCCGCAGGCGAAGTGATTTAAGACCGCTTGTCGGTCTTGAAGCACGGCCAAAGCGTAAAAAACGGAGCAAGGATTTTTCCTCCCCCCACGGTAATCTTGCAACGCCCCTTCAGTATTAGCAACGAAGTTGCGTCATTTTTTTTGACAAAAAAAATGAATACTGAAGGGGCAGGGAGAAAACCGCAAAAACATTAACATCTCGAACAAAAATTGAAAAAATGACAAGCAAAAAGTATTAATTTAGAGTGTTAATACCGCCGAAAACAGCGAAAACAGACGTCAAACTTGCGTTCGTTTTCTCGTCCAAAGGGCGCGTTACAAATCTACGACACCTTTTTTTATTTTACATAGCGCCAGAGAGGTGTCTCGGGTTCTATTTGTCCGGGTGGAATCTTAATTTAAAGTTACGGTCACTTTTAGCTCTTGTAAAACTGGGTTACAAAGTTCCCCTTAAAAAAACTTTTCCGAACTGATATTTAGGTTTAGATTGAGCTTGCCACAATTCAATCTCCGGGGCGTTCCGGTATAAAGGCGCAGACAGGACGGTTGCGTCCAAAATAAAATAACAAAAAATTAGGAGGGAAATAATGTCCTTAAAAAATAATTTGCGTTTTTATGCGGGGCAGGTTTCTTCACGTTTAGATGACCCGATGAAAATATTGTCCGAAAAATCAAAATTCAATATTCGGACCGAAAGCGTTTCTATCGGAGAAGATTTCAAGTCTGCGGGAGTAAAGACTAAGCTTGCTAAACAGCTCACTTCAGACGACTTTAAAAAAGTCGCCGAATACTGGAAATCTAAGGGCTATACCGTAGGAACGATTCAGAATAAAGCTACCGCATTGAGAGCGATTTGCAATGTGGCCGGAAATGAAAATATTAAGAACATAAGTAACGGTGAGCTCGGTATCACATCAAGAAATGTTTTAAATCAAAATAATGTAAACGGTGCCGCCGTTATATCTGAAAAATCGCTTGAGAAAATCAATCTTAAAAATCCCGTAGTAACCGCGGCTCTGCGTCTCGAAGCCGCTTATGGACTCCGCAGAGAAGAATCGGCTCACGTTGTTTTTGAATTAACGAAGGGACATGCTGTCACAGCCCCCGGAAAAGAAAATATTTTAACAATGAAGGGAAGTTGGTGTAAAAACGGCAGAGAAAGAGGAAAGATTACATATAACGGACGTCCTAACGGAGAATTAATTTTGCGCGACGGCGGGGCGGTATTAAAGCAAGTTGCCGTAAGCGTTAAAGGAATAAATATTAACTATCGCGTTGAACAATTTGAGCGAAAAATAAATTATGCGGCCGACAAATGTAAAAAATTGGACAATAACCCCGATATTCATCCTCATGCTTTGAGGCACAATTATGCACATGAGCGGTATCGCGAAATAACCGGCAGGGATTGTCCCGCAGCTGGAGGCTTAAAATATTCCGATATGAGTCCTAAAGAGCAGAAACAATATCATTCCGCCGCAAAAATTATATCGGAGGAACTCGGTCATAGTCGCGAAACGATAAGTAGAACTTATATTGGAAAATAAGACGTCATATTAATGAATGCTGAGTAGTTTTATCGATATCCAGCTCGTTTTATCTCCGTCTAACACTCCTTTAAGACATTGTTTAACGAGATAATTATGATGATTTGAAGGTATCGTTTTTGCGGCGTTTTGGCAGAACGATAACGCAACGTTAGGATACATAACCATATCAATCGCTTTTGTAAATCCCTTAACATATATCTTATTTCCTAAACTTTTCAAATTATTAGTTTTCTGATTATTTCCTGCATAAGCTATCGCCGGCATCGAAACAAACATAGCAATTAGCGATAATATTATAACGAACTTTCTCATAAATGCCTCCGTTATATGCCCTGAAGGGCATTTTTAGTTGTCTTTCTTTTTCTCTATGCCAAGTAATTCTTCATATTTTTTTTTCATACTACGTCCAACAATAACATAAAATCCATTATCATTATAATCATTATAATCAAATGTGTTTGATATTATTATTAAAATAATAATAATAAATATCACGGCAAATAAATGATAAAAATAACTACAATATAATATTTGAACGATTATACCTTCTTTTATATAGTTGAACCAATATAATATTATTTCTGTTAAGGACAAAACTAAAAAAAGAATGGAATCTTTTTTAAACTCATTAACATTTTTTATTTCATTCTTTCTTCCTTCAATAAATTCCATAGCAATGCTGTTATTATTTTTTATTGCATAAAATTTTAGTTCATCTACATCTATGGTGTCATTATAAAAAATTGAATAATCATTTTTTTTATTATTTATTTTATTTACTAAAATGTCTATCCCGAAAAAATTACAAATTTGAATAAATAATAACGGAATAAAGGTGTAAATCATGGTTAAGCCTAAAAGATAAAATATGATATATGAGATTGGAATATTATAAATCTCTTTACGCCAGCTACTAATTAGAATATTAGCTAATCCTTTATGTTCAAAATATAACAGAACTATATCTGTATATATAAAGAATGAAAAAATAAATAAAAAATTTCTAAATAAAAATAATCTTTTTAATGAAAATATGCTACTAATCCATCCAGTGATTTTTGACATAAAACCTCCAAGATTAAAGTTTATTTTATTTATTTATAAATTTTATCACATTTTTTTGTAAATAGAAGTCGTTAGGATATAAAGTCTAAATTGGAATGTAAATAAAACATTTTTGTAATAAAAAAAATAATATATTCTAAATCCTTTATTTTTATGGATTTACGGTAATTTGTAACTTATTTGTAACATAAATTTAACCGTTTTGTAACAAAACCGTCATAATTCAGTAATATTTTTTTGATATAATCGATATTAATTGATTTTAAGGGGGTTATATCTATGTTAATTGTTGAATTAATTTTTGCGGCGGCGGAAATATTATTTCTGGTTTATCTTATCCGTAAGGGAAAGGCGGTAACTAAAGAAATGCGCAAATTAAAATTAGAAAGACAATCTGTTATTAATTTAAAAGAAATGCTCGAAGAAGATTTTATACCGGAAATTGAGGCAAGGAAAAATAAAATATTAGACGAGTTCCGCTATAGATTATATTCTTACCATTTATCACGGGAAAAGATTTCAACGATATTGAAATAGGTTCGCTGGACTTTAATTTGTTATAAAATTGGCTTTGGCTAAATATGAGATACTTTAAAAGTTTTTAACGAAGTTATTAACATAGCCGATTTCCCCTTAATCCTGCAATAGAAAATATTTAAATTTTTCTATTTTACGTAAACTCTGGATTGTGGTTTTATTGTGAATTTTATTGTTGACATTTTTTATAATAATGTAATATAAAAGTTATAAGTGCCAAATTTATTTATATAGTAAAATACATCATAATAAGGTAAAATATATATTGAAGGTAATTGTGTGACACAAAGCAAACCTAATAGAGAAGACCTAATTAGAGAAAATGCAAAATTAAAGGAAATAATTAGGCTAAACACATGTGATAAATTTTTGGGCGGTTTTTTCAATATTATTAAATGGCCTTTCATTACTATAATGTTCCTATCTGGATGTTATACATTATTGCACATCATGGAATCATTAGCAGGCAAAAAAACAGTTTTCCATTTCACTGTTGATATTGCAGTTTCTATTATTTTGGATGTAGCGGGGGTAGCTGGAATTATTTTTGGTTATTATCAATGGATTCAAAAGAATAAAGATATAGAAAAGCTTAACTCTAGATTAGAAGAATGTCAAAAGATAATCGATCCTGGCCGGGGTTCAAGCGGCCTATCATTAACTGGCGATACAAATAAGGAGGATAAACCATGATACTAAACTTGGATGTTCCATTAACTATCTTTGCTTTGACAGGTCTTTATGCTCTTTGGACATTTGGTTTTCGGCGTCAGATTTTAGATGGAACAAGAGCAAAACTTTTTGCGTTAAGATATGAATTATTTAGCTTAGCATTGAGAGGGAAAATTAAATTTAATGACCCAGTTTACAGACAAACTGAATTATATCTAAACTCCCTTCTAAAATACACACATAGAGCGGATATATTACGCATTTTGGTAAGAATCAAATTATACAAAAATAGCCAAGAAGCCAAAGTGTTTTCTAAAAGTCTTATCGAAAGCATTAATAATATACAGGATGCCGAAGTTAAAGCCAAATTAAATGAAATAGTGCAAACATCTGGATATATTATATTAAGGCATGTCATCAATTCTAATATTGTGACCCTTGTTCTTTCTTGGTTTATAATAACGCCTTTTGTTCTACTCATCGTAACGTACATCAAAATTACTATCATAAGAAGAGAACAAGAGTCTAAAAATAAAAATAGAGTGCATATATTTCAGGATGTTGTTATAAAAAAATTTGCCGAACCGACAAGCCTTTTACAGGCTGATGCTTATTGCAGTTTTAATAACTGCAATATATAATAACGGAGGGAAAGATGGTAATTGAAAAAATTCAAGTACAATATGTCGATAATGAACTTTATATCATTGCCTCTACTGGCGCCGGCAGTTCTGAATTATGCCATGTGAAATCTGGTTATTATAAAATAAACCCGTTAACGATTTATCCTGGAGCTATTTTACCAGAATTACCAGCGGAGCAATCTTATGATATCACACTTATCGGAATCAATTGGGGAGGTCCGTCTAAATTTATAATTAAATTTATCCGGGAGGATGGTTCTGAAGAAAATAGGGAATTCAATCCAGAAACAGAGGATATTGGATGTGTCTGGCATGAAAAAATAAGCGGCGTTAATGTTAAGACCCCTAAAATATAAATAAATATAAGAATAATTTTTTTAAAAATTTTTATTCTTTTTTTCCAAATACGTCGTCAACCGCTTTTCTTAAAGTCTCCGGAACAAGATGCGAATACCGCTTTGTCATCTGCGTCGTCCTATGTCCCAGAAGCTCCCCTGTAATAAATAGACTCGTCCCATTCATAACCATTTTGCTTGCGAACACGTGCCTTAAATCGTGAATATGCAAATCTTTTAATCCGGCATTTTTACAAGCAGTATGAAAAGAACGCTTAAAATCCCCTAATTTTACTCCATTTCTTTGAAACACATACAAACAATCCTGATTTTTTTCGATGCCGCTTAAAAGGGCTTTTAATGGTTTACTTATAGGAATATACCTGTCGTATTTAGTCTTCGTTCCTTTTATGGCTATTACGTTGTTCTGCATATCCACGTCGTCCCATTTTAAATTAAGGGCTTCGCCTTTGCGGCAACCTGTATAAATTAAGAACATAATTAAATCTCTGGTAAGTTTATTCGTGGCGCCGGAAATAAGTTTTTGGATATCTTCATCGGATAATGTTTTTAGGCGAGATAATTCGTTTAATTTTTTTATTCTCGCCGCTGGATTTTTATCTATATAATTTTGCTCAATGCAAAAATTAAAGAAATGAGACAATGTGGACAATTCAAGATTTGTTGACCTGAAGGTTATTTCCGATTCTTTTTTATTCTTATTTTTACTTACTGATAATGTTTCTAACTTTCTTTTAAGCTGGTAGTTCTTTATATCCAAACTCGATATATCTGATATTCTCTTGTTTTCAAATACCGGCAAAAAATGTTTAGAGCAAGAAACTTTGGAGTAAATTGTTTTTTTTGTGTTGCCGATATTTTTTAAATAGTAATTCCATGCTGTTTTAAAAAGTAAATATTTATTATCGATAGGTAGGTTATGCGTTTTTTTAATTATGTCATTTTTTACGGATATTTCTATTTGCTTAGCAATGTTTTTATCGGAAGTCTTGCATGAATGCCTATATCTCTTGCCTTCGAATACAAAATCGTAATAATAATATTTTCCGTTTTTTATAATCGACATATTTTATCCATCTTTCAAAGCTTTGAACCATTATATCACCTATGTGAAAATTTAGCCATGATAAAGATTAAAAATGATAAAAAAAGATAAATTATGATTAATTAAGAAAAGCGGTTGACGCCGATAAATGTTATAATTAGTGTGGTTTTGTGTGGTGGGCTGTCCCGGGATCGAACCGGGGACCTACTGATTAAGAGTCAGTTGCTCTACCGATTGAGCTAACAGCCCGAATAGATTTAATTGAAAATGCGGGGAATTATTTATGCCTACTAATTATATACTATTTTTATTTTTTTAGTCAATTTTTTTATTAATGATATACTTATAAGTAAGAGCATATATTTAACTTAGGCCGGAGGCGGATAAAAAGAATTATCCGGAGAGCTCATATGATATTCAAAAACAGGCGGGAAGCGGGAAAACTGCTTGGAGAAAAATTGTCGGCGGACAGGCTCGGCGGCGGAAATACCGTAGTCATAGGTTTGTTGAGAGGCGGTATTCCGGTTGCTTATGAAATTGCGGCGGCTTTAAAATCTCCTTTAGACGTGGCGCTGGTAAGAAAGATAGGCGCTCCGAAC
>JAJYZM010000029.1 GCA_021799935.1 bacterium
GGTCTATACGATACCGATTATTACACTTGGGCTATGACCAACGCGGAACTTCTTAAAGAAGGCAAATTAAACGAAATAGATTATATTAACTTAGCGGAAGAGGTAAGAGACTTGGGAAATTCTGAATATTACAGGCTTGTAAGCTTTTTAGCAAATTTACTTTCTCACGTATATAAATGGGATAATCAACCGGAGCTAAGAACTAAGAGTTGGAAAGTTACAATTATTAATTCTATTTCTGACATTACTTTAACCTTAAGAAGAAATCCAGGTTTAAAATATGAACCGGTTTTCAGCGAAGCTTTTGCGGAAGTATGGAAAAAAGCAAGAAATATTATTTATGCCGATACAGAATTAGAATATATTCCTGAATCATCTCCTTATATGTTTAAAGATGCGATAAATAAAGCTTCTGAAATAGTTCCTGATAAAATCAGTAAATCAGATATATTTTTTCTTAACAACCTCTTTTGATGTTTTCATTATAAAAATCCTTTCTTATTTGCGTTTTAAGGGCTTTAATTTTTCGTTTAAGTATAAAACATTACCGTTTTTATTCTCCCCTCCACACGTCGTCAACCGCTTTCTTAAGCGTATCCTGAACTAAATGACTATACCCATAAACGGCATGCGTTTATATGTCATCTGCGTCGTTCGGCGTCCTAACGGCTCACCAGTTATATTTTGAATTTATTAATTATCTGAGGGTGTGAAATTAACGGTATATTGTAATGGCTCCCCGAGACGGATTCGAACCATCGACCCAGTGATTAACAGTCACTTGCTCTGCCGGCTGAGCTATCGGGGAATAGAGATGAAAAATATTAACGTAACAATCGATAGATAGTATAAATAAAAATTGCCTTAATGTCAATATTTTTATTGCAAAAAAACCTGCCGGAAGTAGTTAATAACCGGCAGGTTAGGAGGACATTACATTGAGGAGTTAAGATGAAAACATAAAACCTCTAATATTAAAATTATAAAACATAAAATTTAAAAAATCAAATTTTTTTTAAAAAATTTTTACGCCGTCTTGAACATCCTTACCATATTGGACAAATCCAAAGCCATTCTCGCAAGCTCTTCCGAAGAGGATATGACCTGTCTCGAACCCGCCTGGGCGCTGTCCTGCGCTTTAATGATTTCTTCGGAGGAAAGGGATATCTCTTCGCTTACATGGGACTGTTCTTCGGAGGCCGTGGCAATCTGCGTTATCATCTCTTTCAGTTTGAGCATTAAAGAGTTTATGTTGGATATAGCTTCGGCGGACTTTCCGGCAATCTCCGCTCCTTTGGAGACTTCTTCCTGTCCTTTCTGCATAGAGGTAACGGCATCCTGGGTGTTTCTCTGGATGCTTAATATCATCGATTCTATCTCTTTGGTAGCTTTGGTAGTTCTTTCGGCTAACTTTCTTACTTCGTCAGCTACTACGGCAAAGCCCCTTCCCTGTTCTCCGGCCCTGGCGGCTTCGATGGCGGCGTTTAAGGCAAGAAGGTTGGTCTGGTCGGCTATGTCGTTTATTACGCCTATGATTTCCCCGATTTTTTCTGAAGAAGAGCCGAGTTCGGTAATGGTGGCGGATACGGCGGATACGGTTTTTTCTATGTTTTTCATCTCGCGCGCCACGTCCTGAACGGACTTCGTGCCGTAATCGACGACTTTTTCCGTTTCCTGAGCCTTCTGGGCGGAAGAGGAAGAGTTCTTGGCTACTTCTATGATGGCTATGGACATCTGTTTAATGGATTCTATTATGCTGGACGCTTTTTCTCTCATCTGCCCAATGGTCTTTTCGAACTCCTTCGAGGAGGAATTCAGCTGTTCCGACTGGGAGCTTAAGGAGCTGGAAGTGTTGACTATGCCCCTTACGTTGCCGGATAAAGAATCTACCAAGCTGTTGACCTGTTCTATTAGGATGCCTATTTCGCTTTCTTTATGGACGCCGGATATTTTGATTTTGGAGGTGAGGTCGCCTTTGGCGATCTGCTTGATTTTTTCATCGACTAAGTTCAAGACTCTTATGACCGATTTTTTAAAATACAGCATGATTATAACCGCGCCGATTAAAAAAGCTATCGGAAATGCTATGAATATATAATCGAGCAACTTTATCTTTTTATAATACGAGTTTTTTATAGCGCCGTTAACCTGTGTTATCTGGGCAACCATCGGACTGAGCTGGCTGTCGAAATATTTCGTGCTCATCGCTCCGCCCAGAAGAATAGGATATTTTAAAAGCCTTCCGACTATGGGACGGAATATATAAAATTTATTTTTGAGGCTTTTTAAAAGAACGGCGGTTTTTGGGGACGAAAATCTTTGCAGTTTCGATTTGTCGGTTCCGAAGACGGAAGCTGTTTTAACCTTGCCGAATCCCGTAGTGTATCCTGTAAGGGCATTATCCACGTTTGAGAAAACCGGCTTTGAATCGCCGGCTAATTTTAATATTTTAGCGTCGTAATATTTTTCTATTTTCGCTTTCGCTTTTTTAGATTTTGCCGCATTCATTTTAAGCATTTTTATATGCGACAAAAGAATAATCTGCAGGAGATTGCCCTTTAAGACTTTAATTCCCGTCGAAGTACTGGAAATAACGTCGGAGTTGACCGTTTCGTTTTTTAAGCCGTTAGAATAAAGAATCAGCAAAAAGTTGACCAGCAGGATAAAAATAAAACCTCCAGCCATAATAAAATAAAGCTTTGATTTTAACGTTTTAAACATATACATATTCTATTCCCCCATTTAATTATATATAAAAATAAACAGTCCGACCGTTTTTTAGATAAAAATATTGTTTTATTTATATATCGGTATTATGTAAAAAATCTATAGTTATTTTTAATTAAACCCGCCGTTTTTGCGGTCGGCAAAACCGTGCTGTTAAAACCGTTGCCTAAAAATATTATATCTGTTATAATTTTAAAGAAAATTTTATATTAAGGAGGAAAAAAATGCCTTTCGTATCGGTTAAAATGCTTGAGGGAAGAACAAAAGAACAGAAAAAAAACCTTATCAAATCGATTACTAAAAGCGTGTCCGAAAGTCTAAGCATAGACGAGAATAACGTTTGGGTGGTCGTCGAAGAGTTTCCTTGCGACGAATGGGGACTCGGCGGAGAACTCGCCGAAGGTAAAATAAAAGCAAAAAAGGAAGCGGGCAAATGAAGCCGAGAACCTGTCTGTCAATAGGGAATATCGGCTTAAGCGCGGTATATGACGCCGTAGATTACGCAAAAAGCAAAGATGCTGAATTCATAGAGCTCAGGTTCGATATGATTTCCGAAACTGCACCTTCAAATAATGCGCAGGATAAAAGCCGAAACAATCCGGAGGGATATTTTCATAAAGACGCCGTTTTGCCTGAAATTAAAAAAATAATTTCTTACGCGAAAAGTAAAGGAATTAAGACAATAGGGACAAACAGGTATAGTTCCTACGGCGCGAACGGATGCTTCTCCTTTCTAGAAAAACAAAGATTAGGAAAACCGTCCGGTTTAGAAATTGCCGAAAAAGGCGCAAGAGGAGCATTGGAACCCGAAAGAATAAAATTTTTAAGGGCAACTATAGAACTCGGCATCGATATTTGCGATATAGAACTCGATATTTTAGAGCGAAAAGTTATAAAAAATTTTATAGAATTTGCCCATTCAAAAAAATCGCGGGTTATCCTTTCCGTTCACGATTTTAACAGGCAGATAGGCCTGCTCGACGCAGTAAGATTTTACTTAGATTCAAGCTATTTCGACGCCGATTATTTTAAGCTGGCGGACACGGTCGTTTCCGAAGAAGATGCGGAAAGCATATCCGAAAAAAATATAAAAATACGTTCTATTAAAATGACGGATGAAACGGCATTTCCGGAATTTATAGTTTTCGGCATGGGTGAAAAAGGCAGGATAACCAGAGCCCTATCGGTAATTTACGGCTCTTATCTTGCATACTGCTCTTCGCCGTACGGAATTACAGCACAGGGGCAGACCACACCCGACGAATTTTATAAAACAGTCGGCTTTTTAGAGATTTCCGCATGACCGCAAAGATTTCTTTGCCGCTAAGGCATCTCGCAATGACAAAGCGAGAGTCCGTTATTCCGTCATTGCAAACAACATGATAAATTTTGTAAAAAAAGCTGATAAAAAAAATTGACTTAAAATATATGAAAATGATAATATTGTTATATATTGATAGTTATATATATAAAATAATCCGTTATAAAAATAACAGTAAATAATTAATAATTAAGCTATTTTAAGATATATAAAAAGGAGCAGGAGATGAAAAAAATCAACGGTATATTTTACGCCGTTTTAGCGGTATCCTTTGCAGTATTATCATTATCGTTAAGCGGATGCGCAAAAAAGCAGGCTTTTACCGGAGGGGCGGAATCCAGGCTCAGCGTCGGTGCATTTAAAACCCAATACGACATTATCCCGGATTATCTTAAATCTCCCGGAGATACGGATTCATTAAATAATACCGCTATATCGGCGCACATTATGGGATACGTTGTCATGGAAAACGTTCATCAGGGCCAGGCGGTTTCAAAAGGACAGCTTTTATTGAAACTAAGCGCCCCGGAAATCGGGTCAAAATATTATGCCGCGAAAGCAGGTTTTATTAACGCAAAAAAAACATACGACAGGATTAAAAAATTATATAAAGAAAATTCGGTTTCTAGACAGACCTACGACAATACCTTAATGCAGTATAAAGTGGCTAAGGCCGGCTTGAACGAAGCCGGGAACTATCTGGATTATAAAAATATTTATTCCCCTATAAATGGGGTCATAACTAAAAAAAACGTTTCTATGGGCGACCTTGTCGCGCCGGGACAGATGCTGTTAATAATTCAAAGCCTTAAAAGATTGGAATTTAAGACGTCCGTCAACGTTAAATATTTTAGCAAAATAAAAAACGCCGAAGCGGTTAAATTGAATTTTTCGTCGATAGATAAAACTGTAGAAGGAAAAGTAATATCCGTAGTAAGGTCTGCCAATCCTTATTCCCATTCCGTCTTAGTCAGAATTGCCATAAAAGGAGCCGAAAAATCGGGATTGATGCCGGGAATGTACGGAACGGCAAGATTTAAAATAGGAAAAAAGAAAGCCGTAACCGTTCCGAAATCCGCGGTCGTAAGGCGGCTCGGCATTACCGGAGTTTATACCGTTAACGGCAGCGGCGAAGTCGTGTTTCAGCCGGTAAAAAGGGGCAAGACGTATAAAAAGAATTTTGTCATAATCATAAACGGATTAAATTCCGGAATGATTGTAATAACAAGCAATTTAGACAAAATAAGCGCAGGAAGTTATGTGAACCCGAAATTCTGAAATTTCATATTATATGTGATATTTTCCGGAAAATTATATGCTATAATGCAGGTATATTAATATAAGACAAGGAGTTTTTAGATAAATGAATAAAAATTTCAGCGCTAAAATTACCGAATATTTTATAGAAAACAAGATAACGCTTTTATTAATCCTTTTTAGTATAGGATTCGGGATAATAGCGGTTCTTCTTACGCCGAGGCAGTATAATCCGCAGATTATAGTTCCGGCGGCAAACGTAATAGTCAGATTTCCGGGAGCGAGCGGCGAGCAGGTTAAAAACCTTGTAACAAAGCCGTTAGAAAGAAAAATGTGGCAGATTCCGGGAGTTAAGCACGTTTACTCGATATCGATGAACTCCGAATCCATAGTTACCGTCCAGTTTCATGTTAACGCAAGCCGCGATAAAAGCTTAGTAGATATATATAATAAAGTATTTTCAAACCTCGATGAAATTCCTAAGGGCGCAATGAGGCCGCTCATTAAGCCTATAGACGTAAACCATGTGCCTATTTTAAATATCACGTTATGGAGCAAAAAATATAATGCGGGTTATCTTACGACTATCGCAGGCAGGATATTAGACAGGCTAGATTCGGTTAAAGGAACGGGGGTCACTCTTTTAAACGGCGCAAGATACAAACAGCTCAACGTTTATCTTAATCCGGTAAAGATGGCGGGATATAACGTTTCTCCGTTAATGATAGCGCAGGAGCTTAAAGGAACTAATATAAACATTCCGTCAGGTTTTCTTCAGAAAAACAATAAAAAAATGTTTCTGACGGCAGGCGGATATTTTCACCATGTAAGTTCGGTAGAAAACTTTATAATATCCGTTTATAACGGAAAACCCGTTTATCTTAAAGACGTAGCAAAGATTAAATATTCGTATAAGCCGTTAAATTTTTTATCGGAAATAGGATTCGGAAATAACTACAGAAAAATTAATGCAAACGACAGGGTTATTGCAGATTCCAAGGGTATTTATCCTGCGGTAACCATAGCGGTCGCAAAAAGAAGAGGAAAGAACGCGGTTACGGTCGTAAACAACGTTCTTGAAAAGTTTCATAAAATAGCCGAAACAAGCCTTCCTGCAGGCGTTCACTATACTATAACCAGAAACGACGGAAAAAAAGCAAACAATGCCGTTAATAAATTGCTGTTTCATCTTATAATAAGCATAGTCATAGTAATAGCTCTCCTTTTAATAATATTGGGCTGGAGAGAAGCTTTCATAGTCGCTTTTACGATTCCGCTAATGCTGTTTCTTACCCTCGGCATAGCTTATATTTTCCATCAGACTTTAAACAGGATTACTTTGTTCGCCTTAATTCTTTCGCTTGGGCTTTTGGTCGATAACGCCATAGTAGTCATAGATAACATAGAAAGGGTTTTTTCAAAAGAAAGAAATATACTTCCCGCTTATGCGGTGGATGCCGTAAACGAAATAGGCAATCCTAATTTTTTTGCTACTCTTGCGGTTATATCATCCTTTATTCCAATGCTTTTCGTAACGGGAATGATGGGTCCTTATATGAGGCCTATCCCTTTTAACGTTCCGATAGCGATGCTCGTTTCTTTGTTTGTAGCCCTAACCGTAGTTCCGTGGTTTTACCTTAAACTTATGGCAAACGAAAGGGGAATGGCGCTGATTCGCAAAAAAGAATTAAAAGAGCACGGCAAAGACGGCAAAAAAGGCCTATATGCCAAAATATTAATGCCTCTGCTTTTAAATAAGAAGAAAAGATATATATTTATGTCGGCCGTCGTAATTTTATTTATTATAGCTATGTCTCTTCCGGTTTTAAAAATAGTAAAATTTAAAATGCTTCCCGTCGCAAATACCAACACTTTTTTGATTACGATAAACAAGCGTCCCGGTTCTACTTTTCAGGATACCAATATCGCCACTATGCAGATAGTAAATTATTTAAAGCGCATAAAACAGGTAAAAAATTACGTGGTTACGGTAGGAACGCCGTCGGTCATCGATTTTTCGGGACTTTTGAGAGGCGCTAATTTTAGAAACGCAAGCTGGTTCTCGGAAATAAGGGTCAACCTGATAGATAAAGACAAAAGAAACACATCTTCCCATCGCCTTGTTTTAAACATTCTTCCCGACGTGCATAAAATCGGAAAAGAATATAATGCTACGGTAAAGGTTTTGGAAAGCCCGCCCGGACCTCCGGTAAAATCGACGATAGTAGCGGAAATTTACGGTAAAAATTACAACGAGCAGGAAAAACTTTCAAAAATAGTAGAAGATAGGATGAAAAAAACGAGGGGGGTTACCGACGTAAATTCCTCATATAAGCGCCGGATAAAAAAGACGGCGGTCATCGTTAGAAGAAGAAAGGCGTCGATGCTGGGAATAAGCACCGAAATGATTGCGCAGTCCCTTTATCTTTTAAACAACGGAATGAGCGTAGGAACTATTCATAAAAAAGGGCACCTGCATCAGGAAGATATTTTTTTACGGATGCCCGGTTCTTTCAGAACAGGGGTAAGCGGCTTATCGGGCATCTGGATATATGCGCCTTCTGCCGGCAGATTAGTGCCTTTAAATTCGGTGATAAAAATAAAGCGCGGGTATCTGCATAATATGATTTACGAAAGAGATTTAAAGCCTTTAGTTTACGTTTACGGCAAAGTTGTAAAAAGAAGCCCTATGTATGCAAACTTAGATCTTTTTCTGCATTTTTTGAAGCATCCTCTTCCTGCAGGCTATCGTATAAGGTGGGGCGGAGAATGGCATCTTACCCTTAAGGTATTCGCACAGCTCGGCGCGGCAATGGGAATAGCAATTCTTCTTATTTATATACTTTTGGTAGGCTATACCGGTTCTTTTATCATCCCTTTAATACTTATGGGGGCGATTCCTCTTGAAATGATAGGCATAATGCCGGGATTCTCCTTGATAAGAGTTTATTTTACCGCTACTTCTATGATAGGGGCGATTGCCTTGTCCGGCATAGTTATAAGAAATTCTTTACTTTTATTGGAATTTATTAACGACAGAAAAAAAGAAGGGAATAATATCATAGATTCGCTGGTAGAAGCGGGGGCAATGAGGGCAAGACCTATTATAATAACCGCTCTTGCGGTTATATTCGGTTCAGCGATACTCGTAACCGACCCGGTATGGAACGGCCTGGCGTGGGCGCTCATTTTCGGGATGTTAGCTTCTACTACGTTAACGCTTGTCGTAATTCCAGTGCTATATTATATGGTAGAAGGAAGAAGATGGCATAAAGAAGACGTTCACGATAATTTATAAATATCAATAAAAGAGGTGGATTATGTCTATAAGATTCGATTGTAAAAACGGCTCGTTAGCCGAAATAGATATTGATTTAGGCGGCAAAAATACGTTCGATATAACCGGAATGAACGAACTAATAAAAATTTTCGAAGGAAATATAGAAAAAGAAATAGAACTGAAAGCAATTTTAATAAAAAGCTCCAATCCGGATTATTTTGCGACCGGACCGGAAATCAAGGAAATTG